>CAZBFW010000599.1:0-3216 GCA_964491135.1 uncultured Phycisphaeraceae bacterium
CATCCAACATCGCGCGCCTCATTGACCTGCGGGAACAGGTGGTCATTAAGAACGAATCCCGGCTCGTGCTGTGCGGCGTGGGCACCCACGTCTGGGGCATCATGCTCGTCTCCGAGCTGCACAAGGTGTTCGAGTTCGCGGACAACGTTGCCGTTGCCCTTGCAGGCGTGCAGATCGATAACTAGGCCCAGGCGGGCAGGTATCGAAAGGCCGCACAATGCGCTGGCGCGCAGTAACAGCCCGACCGGTCGCGTTTTGGCGCGTTCGGCGGGCTGCTTGTCAGGCCGGGCCGGGCGAGTCTATTCCATCGTCTGGCGACGCTGTGATTTGCGCGTCTTCCGCCGGCGCCGCTCAGAGGGCTTCTCGTAGTAGCTGGTCCGCTTGATGTCGCGCGTCAGCCCTTCACGCTGACACAACCGCTTGAAGCGCTTCAACATCTGCTGGACCGACTCATTCCCCCGGGGTCGAATCTTGATCACGGGTCCTCCGTTTCCTCACAACAACCATATACTTCCCTTCGCCGGCCCGCTCCCGCGGGCGCGAACCGCCGGCACCGGCGCGCAACCGCAATTCTACGCCATGTCGGCCGAATCCGCCAATCGCTGAACCCGCGAATCTCACGCCCGGCCAGCGATAGGCGGCAAAGGATCCGGGAGACGTTCTCTAACCATTTGTCATAAAGAATGTTAGACATTCTCTCGGCTGGCCGAACCCGGTCGGACCCCAGCCCGGCAAGACCACGCCCGCCGCCTCATGCAACGCGATGCCGTCTGTGTTGCTGGTTGACCCCGGCGGGGGGAAGAACCTGCCGAACGCTTTCTGACGCGGCCGATTCCCGTGGCACACTCAATTGTCACCGGCCGGGTGGCGAACGAGGAATCCGTGCCGATGGCGTCGGCAAACCTGCGCAGACCAGCGCGGGCAACGGCCTGCGCCAGGAGGGCAAATGCCCCAGGCGATGCGATGCGGATCGCCGCGCGGACCCTCCGTACACCAGAAGCGCCGTCGAAACCCTCGATGAGAATGCGCCCCTCCAAGTCGATCCTGGTGCCCGCTACGCCAATGAGGATAGAGAACGCAATCACGAGCAGAGGATGGCCCGTGTTCTGCACAGCACGCGTGTTGCAGTCGATGCCGATGACGCTGACGAGCACGTTCACCGGCATGGTCAGAAGGATCAGGCCGCGGAACGCGCCAAGCGATCCGGCCTGCGACGTCCGAGCCTGCATTGCTTCCGGAACGACTGCACGGAAGCCCGATTCCAAGACCGCCCGCCGCGCCACGGCACCGGCCGTCCCGCCGGCCGCCAAGACGGGGGACGGTGCTTTTGACAGCACCCCAGACGCTGGGTAAGATTGGCCCGTGCCTCCCCAAGGTATGGCCAGTGTTTCGCCGGATGTCCTCTCGGTCTCCGCCTGTGCGGTGATCCCGGCCCGTTTCGCCTCGACACGTTTCCCGGGAAAGCCGCTGGCCAAGGACACGGGCAAGTATCTGATCCAACACGTGTACGAACGGGCACGCGCCGCAGGGCACATTCGGCAGGTTATCGTCGCCACCGACGACGAGCGGATCGTGGAGGCGGTCCGCGGTTTCGGTGGCGAGGTGATCATGACACGCACGGACCAGGCTTCGGGCACCGATCGGGTGGCCGAGGTGGCGGCCGAGCTCGATTTCGACGTTATCGTCAATGTGCAGGGAGATGAGCCGGAGCTTGAGCCGGCCTACATCGACCGGCTGGTGGCACGGCTGGCCGTCGATCGTCAATGCCAGATCGCCACGCTGGCCTGCCCGTTCTCCGCGGTTCCCCAGGGCGACCCGGCAGACCCGAACAGCGTAAAGGTGGTCATCGACGGGCAGGGTCGGGCGCTATACTTCTCGCGCGGTCTGGTCCCGTATCCGGCCGAGCCCGCCGAGCCGACGGGCACCAACGGGCCCACGCCTCCGTATCTGCACCTGGGCATCTATGCGTACCGCCGGGACTTTCTGATGACCCTGGCCTCGCTGGAACCGACCCGGTTGGAGCGGATTGAACGACTGGAACAGCTCCGGGCGCTGGAGCATGGATACTCCATCGCCGTGGAGCTGGTGGAGCACGCGACGGCCGGAATCGACACGCCGGCCGACTATGCCGCGTTTGTGAAACGATACGGAGCCCGATCGCGCCGATAAGAAGCAGTTCCCCATTCCCAACGCAGTGCTTCAGAGAGCCACCATGACACCCGACAAGATGCTCGCCAGTCTCGGGAAAGTCTCGGACGAAACGGAGTTCTACACCCTGGTACCCCCCGGCTATCAGCCGGGCCGGACCAAGTTCGTCATTGTGCTCGGCACGGTGATGAGCGGGCTGGGCAAGGGCATCTTCTCCAGCTCCCTGGCCAAGGTCATGCAGGACAAGGGATTCAAGGTGGCCCCCATCAAGCTGGAGGGCTATCTGAATCGCGACAGCGGCACGCTGAACCCGTATCGGCACGGCGAGGTGTTCGTGCTGGACGACGGCATGGAGTGCGACATGGACCTGGGCACCTACGAACGGATGCTCAACCAGGACCTGTCGCGTCTGAACTTCTGCACAAGCGGGCAGATCTTCTCCGAGGTGCTCCGCAAGGAGCGCAAAGGCGGATACCTGGGCCGCGACGTGCAGATGATCCCCCACGTAACGGGCGAGGTGAAGTACCGCCTGCGCGAATTGGCCGTCCGCAGCGGGGCGGACATCGTGTTCGTGGAGATCGGCGGCACGGTGGGAGACGTGGAAAACGCGTACTTCATCGAGGCCGTGCGGCAACTGGCCTTCAAGGAGGGGCCCAACAGTTGCTGCTACGTGGCCCTGACGTACGTGGTGGAGCCGCCGACCCTGGGCGAGCAGAAGTCCAAGCCGGCCCAGCTCAACATCAAGCAGCTCATGGCGACCGGGGTCATGCCGCACATCATCGCCTGCCGCGCCCATCGGCCCGTCACCCGCAAAGTCCAGGAGAAGCTGGCCCTGTACTCCAACGTGCCGGTGGAACGCGTGTTCTCCATGCACGACATGGAAAGCGTATACCTGGTGCCGAACCTGCTGCGCGAGGCGGGCATCGATCAGGCCGTCATGGGGATTCTCGCCCTGCCGCCGGCCGACACCAAGTGCGAGCAGCAGGCCCGGCAGGTGTGGGACGGGTACATCACGCGGTACCGGGCGGCGGACCGGCCGGTCACCATCGGCATCACCGGCAAGTACAC
>CAZBFW010000600.1:0-3216 GCA_964491135.1 uncultured Phycisphaeraceae bacterium
CACAACCTTGTCCTCGATGCTCGGGCAGTAGCGCGGCCCCACGGACTGAATCTGACCGCTGAACAGCGGGGCGCGGTGCAGGTTCGCCCGGATCCGCTCGTGGGTCTGCTCGTTTGTGTACGTGATCCAGCACGGCACCTGCTGCCGGCTGAGCCGGCCCGTCAGATACGAAAACGGCACGGGGGGATCATCACCCGGCTGCATGTCCAGCACGTCGTAGTGAACCGAGTCGCGATGCACGCGCGGCGGCGTGCCCGTCTTGAGCCGGCCCAATTCCAGACCCAGGGCACACAGGGCATCGCTCAGTCCGGTGGCCGCGGGCTCGCCCACCCGGCCGCCCTCCGTCCGATCCTCGCCCGTGTGCATGAGTCCGCGAAGGAACGTTCCCGTGGTTACGATCACGGTGTCGCCCTTGAGCCGTCGGCCGTCGGCCAGCGTCACTCCGGCCACCCGGCCGGCCCGGGTCTCGATGGAGTCGACGACGCCCTCGAGCAGACCCAGGTTGGGGGCCGCCTCCAGGCAGCGGCGGAGCTCGGCCGTGTAGGCTTTGCCGTCCACCTGGGCTCGAGGCGCCCAGACGGCCGGCCCCTTGGTCTTGTTCAACATGCGGAACTGGATGCCCGCGGCGTCCGTTACCAGCCCCATGAGCCCACCCAGCGCGTCGACCTCCCGCACCATGTGCCCCTTGCCGAGTCCCCCGACGGCCGGGTTGCACGACATACGCCCGAGGGCGTCGAGCCGCATCGTGACGAGAACGGTGGCCGCCCCGAGGCGCGACGCCGCCCAGGCCGCCTCCGCCCCGGCGTGCCCTCCACCGATGACAATAACGTCGTAGCTTGCCGTCACCTGACTGCCAATCTCCCGGCCGGGGCGCTCCCAAAGGCCCCCGGTCCACAGGCACACTCGGGATTATAAACGCATCGCCGCCAGGAACCTCCTTCCCCCGCCCGCACAGCTTACCCGGACGCACGCGGCAGGGAACGGACCACGCTAACCGGCTGCAATCCATGTTGTTAGGGATGGGCCCCCTGAACGAACCAGGCTGCAGACGCCACGACCCTGCGGTTCGCGGCCTCCCCCGTGCTCGTGACCGGCTGGAAAGCCGGTCCCACAGTAGAAGCCGGTCCCGCGGGGGCCGGGGTCCGGCGCGTCCCGGCCTCCGCAACGGCAATAAACACGGGCAGTCCGGCGTTCCGCTTGTATTACGAAGGAAACGGGGATTCCGGGGAGATTGTATCGTGGCGGCGGAACGTGCGGTTCGTCCGCTGCGGGGAGCCGGCGGAGACGAGGGGTCTTATGGGCAAGCGACACGCGTTTACACTGATTGAGCTTCTGATCGTTGTGTCGATCATCGGCCTGCTCATCGCGATCATCGTGCCCGGGGTGAACAAAGCCCGGACGCAGGCCAGCCGGACGGCGTGCGCGACGCGGCTGCGGCAGATCGGCATCGGGCTTCAGGCGTACCTTGCTGACTCGAGCGACCGCATGCCGGCCGTCTCTTTCATGCCGTCGGTGGGACCGCTACCGCTGGGGCTGGAGGAGCCCGTGTACATCGCCGACGTGCTGAATCCGTACGTCGGCAAGCAGAGCGATCTGTTCCGCTGTCCGCAGGATCGCCCGGGCGTCCAGCGCGCGGACCCCAATGACGGGAAATCGTACTTTCAATCCGAGCGTTCCAGCTACGAGTTCCGCATTCAGCTCAACGGACGGATTCTCGAACAGCATGTGAAGGAGCTCCAGGGTCGGTTGAATCGCCCGATCCCGGTGAACGGGTTCTGGATTATGCGCGACTACAACAACTTCCACGGCAAAGGGGGAACGACGGGCTCCCGGCGTTATCTGTACATCGACAACCACGTGACGGACTTCGAGCAGTTCTAGGAGTCACAGCCATGGCGAAGTCATCCCTGCGTTCGCGCAAGTTCTGGATTGTCGGCGGGCTTGTCGCCCTGGCCGTCACAGGCACGAGTTGGGGCCTGTGGCGGCACTCCACAGCGCAGCCGGATTCCACGCTGCCGCCGGAGTTCTCGGCGGAAGCGCTGAAGAAACAGCCCATGGATCCCGCGCGGATGCGATCGCTGATGGAGGGAGATACCCTCTCCGAAGAGCAGCGGCATGAACTCTGGCGCAACATGGCCGAGGCCAGGGAAGCCCAGTTCTCCGAGCGTATGCAGGAGTATTTCAAAGCGTCGAAGGAGCAACAGGTGGCGGTGCTCGACCGACACATTGACGAAATGCTCGAACGCATGCGGCAGCGCGCCGCCAACCGCCCGCCGACCGGCGGCCGGCCGGAAGCGGGTCAGCGCGAGCAGGAACAAGGAGAGCGCCGGCGTGAAGGCATGCGGTCCTCCACTCCTGCACAGCGCAAGTCGCGATCCGAGTCGCGCAACCCGGATGACCAGGCCCAGCGCATGGCCTACATGTCGGCCATGCGGGACCGGATGAAGGAGCGCGGCATCCAGCCCCCTGCCGGCGGGCGTGGCGGCTTCGGTGGCGGCTTTGGCGGCGGCTTCGGTGGCGGACCCGGTGGAGGTCCACCGGACGGCCCGCGCTCGGGTGGACGCGGATAGCGAAAGTCCCGCTCAGGTCGCACGGGATCGCTCGATGAGCGCCTGGCGAATCGAACCCGGCACGGCCTTTTCCAAGCGTGTCCATCGCTTGCCGGCGGCCGGACGGTGCGTGGCTTCGTCCCGCTGCGCATTCCCTTGATGAATCATGGGGCTGTAGGTCCTCCTTCACCACACCAGCGGAAGGGGCGTTCGCGAGGGCAATTGCGAATTGCGAGTCCCGGCGCGCCGGCATTGGGAACGATGGACCGCGAATGGAGGCGGCTCGCCGGTTCATTGCTAACCGGGTGCTCGCCTAGCGGCTTGCCGTGCATGACCGCCCATGATTATGCGTCAGTATCCGGCAGAAAACGGGTTGCCCAGTTCGCCTGGGTGGCCGGGCTTGGCCGAAATTTGTTGACCAAAGGGTGAAATGTCGGGGTGGGGAGGGCAGATGCTCGGGCGAAAAGGTGAAAGAAACGGGGGGAGAAGCGACGAAGCGACGAAGCGACGGAGCGACGAAGGAAGGCTGGAGGGTTTAGGTGGCGGGAAGGGGTGAGGCGCCTTGGGATGTACGCTGCGCGGTGAGCGGGAAGCGAACGGGGGGCGAGGCTGCCCGAGGCGGCCAAAGCAAGCAACAGAAAACAAAAGCAAGAACGGGGGGCGGGAC
>CAZBFW010000601.1:0-3207 GCA_964491135.1 uncultured Phycisphaeraceae bacterium
CACCCTATCCTACACTCTTTCCCTACACGACGCTCTTCCGATCTGAAATGTTTCAGGACGCTGCCCGGAGTGCTTCACGTTCGTCCGGCCACGGGGGACGCACTTGCCTGGTGCGAACGAACCCGACGCCGCCGACGCCCCAATCGAGCGGCTCACCGACGCGTAGACCGGTGCCGGTCGCGCCTCCCGCTCTCTGGGCCCCCTACGGCCCCATGAAGCCGCCGGTCAGCACGCTCAGGAGCGCGGATTCGGCCAGGCTGAGGGCGACCGGGGTGAAGGTTGCGAAGCAGCCGCCGGCCTGGAACACCACTCCACCCACGGTCAGCATCGCCAGCAGGCGAACGGCACGCGACTTTGACATGAGGGGAACTCCTCTCGGAAGCAAATGGTGCCCGCAATGTTTGCATTACGGGCACCCGAAAAAACCTGCGCATCACCAGCGCGGCCGCGTATACCGCGGAATGACCGCCGGCCTGGGCCTACTTCGCCACCGGGCCTGGCGTGTTGTAGATCGGCGTCGTGGCACAGTCCCCGATGTCCTCGTTGTCCGGATCAAGGCCGTAGTAGGGGACCGTGCACGACGGATCCAGATTGAAGTCCGGAACACCCTCTGCGAACAGCAGATCCACCTCGTACGGCTCACAGAACGCGAATATCGTGCCGCACGGGTTGAACGTGGTCAGCGTCGATTTGCACGACGGCAGCAGGCCCGGAATCAGGCCGCCGGCCGCGATCAACAGAGCCATTGTGGCGGCTCGGGAACGAACTCTGGCAGAAACAGACTTGGTCATGAGCAATCCTCCGCACTTGCGGCCGTGTCGTCTTCGTCCCGCGGGGCGCAACCGTACACGACGTATAACCAGTTCCAGGACCGGGGCCTTCCGCCGAAGAGGACGCCCGGCCATCGCGTTACCGCGGCCGGCTAGCCGCCCGTTTCATCTCGGAACTCAGGACAATCCGTGAATGTCGCGCTTTCCAGGGTGCTGTCTGAGCAGAAGTCAACGGTGCCGCCCAACGCGCCGTTCTGGCAGTCGAAGATGAAACACATGTCCGCGGCGGCCATGCCCTGCTCGCCAAACAACGAAGCACACCCAAGGCCGGAATGCGTGCCCAGCAGTATGCCCGTCGCACCGACCAGCAGCAGAACCCTCTGGATTCGAGTCTTCCTCCGTCGCATCGTCTCTGTCCTCATAAGCGGAAGGTCGTTCTGTGCAGTTACTCCCGGGCGGTCCCGCGCGGACCGCCACGCGCGCCGGCAAGTATAGGGGGGTCCCCGGAGGGCCGCAAGCACTACGTTCGCCCCAGCCCCGAAAGGCCACCCTGTGCCGCCGCCTGCCGGTGGCAGACGGCTCCCTGGCACCAGCCCCAGTATCACATCTCCCGAATGTCACATCAAGCCGAATCTCCGCCTCGCACGCCACCCACTGTGGACGCGATCCCTTCCAGGCTTATCGGCGAGATCAGACCCCGCTCCGTCACAATGCCCTGAATCAGCTCTGCGGGTGTCACGTCAAAGGCCGGACAGTAGCACTTCGCGTCCGGTGGGGCCGTCAGACGCCCAAAACCACGCCGGATTTCGTCGGGATCGCGTTCCTCGATCGGAATCTGGGCCCCATCCGGAGTGTTCGGATCGAACGTCGAACTCGGCGCAGCCACGTAAAACGGCACGCCATGCGCCCGGGCCAGCACCGCCAGGCCGTACGTGCCGATCTTGTTGGCCGTGTCTCCGTTGGCCGCGATCCGATCCGCACCCGTAATCACGAGTTGGACCTTCCCCTGCCGCATCAGCAGCCCGGCCATATTGTCGCAAATCACTGTCACATCGATGCCGGCCTGTCCCAACTCCCAGGCGGTCAGCCGGGAGCCCTGCAGCAGGGGACGGGTCTCATCGGCATAGACCCGAAACGGCACCCCAGCCTCATGGGCCGCATAGCAGACGGCCAAAGCGGTCCCGTACTCCGCCGTGGCCAGGCCGCCCGCGTTGCAGTGGGTCAGGACCCCGGCACCCGGTCGTATGAGCGAAATCCCGGCCTGCCCGATGGCCCGGCACATGGCGGCGTCTTCGTCCCGGACCCGCCGGGCCTCGTCCAAAAGCCGCTGGCATGTGGTTTGCGGGTCGTCCGTCGGGTGGGCCGCCGCGGCCCGTTTCATGCGGTCCAGGGCCCAGAACAGGTTCACGGCGGTCGGCCGGGCCGAAGCCAGGTAGTTGCAGACCTCATCCAGCCGAGCCGAGAAGGCCCGCCGATCCGTGTCGGCCGCCTCCCGCACGCCCAGCACGACCCCCATGGCCGCCGCGATTCCGATCGCCGGCGCCCCCCGCACCCGCAAGACCTTGATGGCCTCCCACAGGGTCTTCACGTCGTGGATGTCGAGGTAGACCAGCTCCGCGGGCAGCCGGGTCTGGTCGATCAGCCGGACATGGCCGGTCAGGTCGCCGATCCACTCAATCGTCCGCAGGGTTTTCGCTTGTGCCGTCACTTCGCCGGTGCCTCGCTCGCCGTGGTGGTGGGCAGCGATGTCTTGCCCAGCAGATGCCGGTCAAACCACGCCAGGTCCCATTCCATCTTGGCCTTGCGGTTTTGGTAGGTCGTCAGGCCGTGGCCTTCGCCGGGATAGACGACCAATTCCACCGGCACGTTCAGGTACCGATACAGGGCTCGGTGCAGGGCGCGGCTGTGGACCGGTGGGCAGCGTTCGTCCGCACCACCGACGTGAACGAGCGTGGGCGTCCTGATGCGGCCAAACCCGAACACGGGCGAGGCCTTGCGGTAGGCGTCGGGCACCTCCCACGCCAGTCCCTGCATGTAGTTGATCACGTGCCCGGGCGTGTCCTCACTGGCCCACTGCAGAAGCATGTCCGCGATGCCCGCCCCGCTGCTGGCCGCCTTGAACCGGTCAGTGTGGGTAATCAGGCAGTTCGTGAGGTAGCCGCCGTTGCTCCAGCCCATGACGCCTAGCCGGTCGGGGTCGGCGATCCCGCGTTCCACCAGGGCGTCCACCCCTTTGAGAATGTCCTCCACCTCGATGTCGTTCTCCCGTCCGATCAGCTCGCGGGTGAATTGCTCCCCGTATCCGGTGGAGCCCCGGTAGTTCGGGCTGAACAAGGCGTAGCCTTTGGCGGGCATCAAGGTCCGCCCATAAATCCAGAACCGCAGCCGATACAGATCGGAAGAGCGTCGTGTAGGGAAAGAGTGTAGGATAGGGTGT
>CAZBFW010000602.1:0-3206 GCA_964491135.1 uncultured Phycisphaeraceae bacterium
GCCGGCATCCGCGAAGGAATCTCGTGACTGGAGTTCAGACGTGTGCTCTTCCGATCTATCGCGGTTTGCGGGGCGGGTCGTTCAACAACAACGACAACAACCTGCACGCGGCGAATCGCAACAACGACAACCCGACGAGCGAGAACAACAATATCGGGTTCCGTGTCTGAGAAGCCCCTGAATCCCCGGCTCGGCGCCTGGCAAAAAGCGCGGCCGGGCCGCTTTATGACCCGTGCATGCTGGACCTGCGGGCCGTGTGTGTGAACGGTGACTGGGAGGCAGTCCAGCAACACCGCATCAAACAGGAACGCCGCGGGCTGTATCCCGACCGTTCGCTGGTGCAGCGCAAACGCAGGAATGTCGCATAGCGGAAGGCGAGTTACGCCCGAATGGAATGGACCGCAATTGGCCGCAGAAGCGTAGGGCATGTCCGGGCGCCCGATGCTACGCGGCCGCCAGGAACACGACGAAGAGTAGGGCGAAAACCCCCAGCAGCGGATGCACGTCACGCAGACGCCCGCGGAGCACCTTCAGCACAACATACGAGATGATGTCCCAGGCAATGCCGTGCGAAATGCTCAGCGCAAATTGCATCACCACGATGGTCAGAAAGGCCGGCAGGGCCTCCGTCCAGTCATCCCATGCGATGCGCCGGACCATCGGCAGCATGTAACACCCGATGATGATGAGCACCGGGGCCACCACGGGATGGCAGGGGACCGGCGCATCGGCCGCGGCGGCCGGGTTCAGCGACGCGGCGGGCACCAACACCGTCCCGCCGACCATCTCCACCACCGGGTACAGGAAGAGCGACCCGAGCAGCAGAAGACCCGTCACCACGCTCGCCAGGCCGGTCCGGGCACCGGCGGAAATTCCGGCGGCGGATTCGACGTAGCTGGTGATCGTGCTAGTGCCGGCCACCGTGCCCGCCATGGTGGCCAGGCCGTCGGAGATGAGCGCCTGCCGCGCCCGGGGGATTTGCCCGTCGCGCATCAGCCCCCCGCGCTCCGCCACTCCCACCAGCGTGCCCACGGTGTCAAACAGATCGAGAATCAGGAATATGAAGATGATGGTCAGCCAGCGCATCGCGGGGTTCTCCGTGAAAAGCTGGCCGAATCCGTGGAAAACGCCGAAGAACGTCGCCTTCGCTCCTTCAACAGGGTTGGGCACCTGCGACTTCCACTCGACCAGGCGATAGCCCCAGGCGTCGCCCCAGAGGTGCGACGCGGCCAGGCCGGCAATCGCCGTGATGAGCACGCCGTACAGAATGGCGCCCCGCACGTTGAAGGTCAGCAGCACGCCGATGACCAACACGCCCAGGAGCGTCAGGAGGACGACCGGACTGTGCAGGCTCCCCAACTGCACGTAGACGGCCGGATTGGCGACGACCACGCCGCCCATCTGAAGCCCCACGAACGCGATGAGCAGCCCGATCCCCACAGCGATCGCGTGCTTGAGCGAGTCCGGAATGGCCCGGATGAGAGCGGTCTGCAGACGGGTCGCGGCGAGCAGGACGAAGATGGCTCCCCCGATGAAGTTCGCCGCCAACGCTTCGCGCCAGGTCCAGCCCATGCCCCCGACCGACGCAACCCCGCACACCGTCAATGCAAAAAAAACGTTGTGCCCCATGGCCGGCGCCAGCGCGACCGGCAGATTGGCCCAGATGCCCATGAGAAAGCACGCCAGGGCGCTGCACAGGCAGGTGGCCACGAACACGCCGCCGGCGTTCATGGGCTCCACCATGTTCGAATTGCTCAGGATCACCGGCTGCACGAAAAGGATGTAGGACAGGGCCAGAAAGGTCACCAGCCCGCCGAGGCTTTCTCGCCGAATGGTCGTCCCGCGCTGTTTGAGACCGAACACACGCTCGAACATGACTCGTACTCCAGGCTGCGGATGGCTCGATCCTGCAGGATAGCCCGGCCGCGCATGTTGGCAACCGGCTGCCGGTCGGTGGACGCGCGACACCAGCCGGAGTATACAGGGCGTCTGAGGATCGAGGTAGGGCGGGCGTGGCGCAGGCGCGCGTAGTGCATAGGAGAGAACAATGATCACTCGGCTGTTCCTTCTGGTGATGGTGCTGGGAGTGGGGTTGTGCGGCTGTCACGGCGCCAAGCCCCCGAGGGAGGAGACGGTGATGCCTCGCATTGTGGAGACCGGATTCATCAACAGGTCGATCACCATCGACGGGAACAGTTACCCATACGTCGTGTACGTCCCGCAGGATTACTCCGCGCAGTCCACGTGGCCCGTGTTTCTTTTTCTGCACGGCATGGGAGAGCGGGGCTCGGACGGCCTGGCCCAGACCCGCGTGGGCATCGGGCCCGCCATTCGCGAGCATCCCGAGCGGTTCCCGTGCATCGTCGTGATGCCGCAGTGTGACCCGGAGTACATGTGGGAGGGCCCGATGGAGGCTCTGGCCCTGGCCTCGCTGGATCGCACGCTCGCCGAGTATGCGGCCGACGATGCCCACGTCGTGCTCACGGGGCTTTCGATGGGCGGGCGTGGCGCCTGGGCCATCGGGGCGCGGCACGCCGATCGGTTCTGCGCCCTTGTGCCGATCTGCGGCTGGGGGGAACCGGAGACTGCCGGCGCCCTTGCCCACATGCCGATTTGGGCGTGGCACGGCGACGCTGATCCCGTCGTACCCGTCGACAACACCCGCAAGATGGCCGACGCCGTCCGCGCCGCCGGCGGTACCGTACGCTATACCGAACTTCCGGGCGTGACGCACAACTCCTGGGATGCGGCCTACGGCAGCCCGGAGCTGATCGCCTGGATGCTGGGTGAACAATAGCCGGCTTCGAGAACTCCGCGCAAGCGATTTCGGCAGCGCGGCCCCCGCGCAGTCCCACGGCGAAGCATTTTCTCACCCCGTGTTGCCCGCGCCTTGCAGAACATGCACGGCCACGCCGTACATCACCGCCATGATCAGGCCGATGCCCAGCAGGTTCAGCCACAGGCCGGCCTTGCACATCTGCGGAATGGTGATCTCCCCCGAACTGAACACGAGCGCGTTCGGAGGCGTGGCCACCGGCATCATGAACGCGCAACTGGCGGCAATCGCCGCGGGGACGGTCAGGAGAATCGGGTTGACGTGTAACCCGACGGCCACGGCCCCCAGAATGGGCAGAAAGGCCGCAATGGTGGCGGTGTTGCTGGTCAGCTCCGTCAGAAACACGATGAGCGTGATCACACACACCATC
>CAZBFW010000603.1:0-3205 GCA_964491135.1 uncultured Phycisphaeraceae bacterium
TTGGCGGCCAACACGGTCCAGATGGTGGGCGACTCGCAGGCCGTCGTCTCGCGGGCCGTCTGCCTGGTCGGGGCGGCGGGCAGCAGCGTGTTCCAGGCCGGCCTCCGTCCCGGCGACGTGGTGGTTACGGGGGAGATTCGCCACCACGATGCCCTGGCCATTCGGCGGTATGGGGCTTGCGCCATCGCCCTGAATCACTGGACAAGCGAGCGACCGGCCTTGCGACCCCTGGCCGATCGGCTGGCGGTGGCCGTTCCCGGGCTTCAGGTCGATCTGAGCGACGCCGACGCCGAGCCGTTCCACTCCATCTGAGGTTGGGTTCCTCTATGCGATGCCGGCCTGTTGCTTGCCCGGGCGTCCGCGCCGTGGTACGTTAATTGCTACACGAATTTGCTTTGCAGCTTTCTATCCGCAGCGGAAACAGAGTATTCCTTTTACTGAGGGCGGCTCTGATGCGCCAATCCGATCGTCTTACCCGGATTCCTCCCTATCTGGCTTTTGAGATTGACCGCAGGAAGCGGGAAGCGATCAGCGCCGGGATCGACGTGATTGACCTGGGTGTGGGTGATCCAGACCGGCCGACCCCCGAATTCGTGGTGGAGGCGATGGCCCGGGCCATTCGCGACCCGCGGAACCACACGTACGCTCTTGGCGCCGGTGTGCGGGAATTCCGGCAGGCCGCGGTGGATTCCATGGCCCGGCGTTTCGGGACGCAACTGGATCCCCTGAAGGAACTCGTTCCGTTGATCGGGTCCAAAGACGCCATCGCGCACCTGCCGCTGGCCTTCGTCAATCCGGGCGAGCACGTGCTGGTGCCGGACCCCGGCTATCCCGCCTACATCTCCGGCTGCATTCTGGCCGGCGGCGTGCCGTGGCCCATGCCGATGAGCGAAGACACCGGCTGGCTGCCGCGTTTGCGGGATATCCCGGCTGCGGTGGCGGATTCGGCGCGGATACTCTACCTGAACTATCCGAACAACCCGACCGGTGCCGTGGCCACGTTGTCCTTCTTCCGTGAGGCGGTGGCATTTGCCCGCGAGCACGACATTCTGCTGGTGCACGATGCGCCCTACATTGACACCTGGTTTGACGAGCCGGCCCCCAGCGTGCTTCAGGTGCCCGAGGCCCGGCAGTGCGCCATCGAGCTGCACTCGCTTTCGAAATCACACAACATGACCGGCTGGCGAATCGGGTTTGCGGTCGGCAACGCGGAGGCCATCCGGCACCTGGCCTTCGTGAAGAGCAACGTGGACTCGGGCCCCTTCAAGGCGATCCAGTGGGCCGCCGCCGAGGCCCTGGCGGAAGCGGACGGCAAGTCCACCCGCGCCATGAACGACCTTTATCGGCGTCGCCGGGACCTGCTCGTGGCCGGCCTGGCAGCGCTGGGAGTGAGGACCAGCCCTGCCCGCGGCGCGTTTTATGTCTGGGCCCGGTGCCCGGACGGCGTGGACTCATTGACCTTTGCCAACCGTATGCTCGAACAGGCGGCCGTCACCGTTATCCCGGGCGTTGGGTTCGGCGCCTCCGGCGAGGGCTGGTTCCGTATGGGCCTGACCGTGCCGGAGCACCGCCTCCAAGAGGCCGTGGAGCGCATGAGGAAGGTTCTGTGAAGCGTGGAAGGAGGGAGAGGACCGCACGGGGGCGCGGAGGCGGATCGGCATCCAAACCCGGCGGAATCGTAGCGGTCCTTCGGAGTTCATGCGGCTGTCGTTACACGGCAGGAATGGCGTTTCAAGGTTGGCTGAGGCGGGCGGCGCGGTCAACCGATCTATGCGGGTTAGCGATGGAATAATGCGTTGTTTTTGCGGGCGTCCGGCCGAAAAGCAGCGCAAAAACCGCCCCTGGACTTGCAAAAAGACGCTTATGGTGTAAATCAATGGTGGATTGGGTCGACGCCGTGGCAGGCAAGTCACGGTTCCAGAGGCACTACGTTTACCGGCGGCGAGTACTGTCGCGCCGGGTGATGGCACGGCGTGTGTAATAACTGCGCGCCCGCCGGAGGAAGAGCTCATGAGCATCAGTCAGATTGCGCGCTCCATCAGTGAGTCCGCGACGCTGCGGTTGAATCAGACCGCCGCCCTTCTTCGCGAGAAGGGCGAGCCGGTCATTCACCTCGGCGGCGGCGAACCCAAGAGCAAGGCGCCCATCGACGCCCTGGTGGCGGGTGCAGCCCTGCTGAATTCCGGCGAAGTCCGCTACGCCCCGGCCGACGGCACACGCGACATGAAGCGGGCCATCATCCGCTACACGGAGGAGTGGTACGGCCGGCGCGTGGAGCCGGAGAACGTAATCGCCTCCGGCGGGGCGAAGCAGGCCATCATGGTCTGCCTGCAGGCCATCCTGAATCCGCAGGAAGAGGTGATCTTCCCGGCGCCGTACTGGGTGAGCTACCCGGAGATGGTCAAGCTGTGCGGCGGGCATCCGGTTCCGGTGATGCCGGAGGACGGGACGTTCTATCCGCGGCTGCAGGACATCGAGGAGAAGGTCGGGTCGTACACCAAGGCCGTCATCATCAACTGCCCGAACAATCCGACCGGCGCGATGTACTCCGAGCAGTTCATGGCGGAGATCGTGGAGTTCTGCGAGAAGCGCGGCCTGTGGCTCATCGTGGACGACATCTACCATCGGCTTCTTTTCGACGGGCGAAAGCCTCTGAACTGCTACAAGTACGCCAAGGACTTCAGCGACAACTCCCGGCTGGTGCTGGTCAACGGCGTGTCGAAGGCCTACGCGATGACGGGGTTCCGCATCGGGTGGGCGATCGGCAACAAGCAGCTTCTGGAGGCGATGTGCAACATCCAGAGCCACCAGACCTCCGGGCCGTCGGTGATGCTGCAGCACGCGGCGATCGCCGCCATCAACGGGGTGCAGTCCGGCGTGGAGTCGCTGCGGATGACCCTGGAGAACAACCGCAACGTGATGGTGGAGGCGCTAAGGGCGTTCGACGGCGTGAAAATCTCGCCGCCGGACGGCGCGTTCTACTGCTTCCCGGATTTCTCCGCCTACCAGAAGGACTCGACGAAGCTGTCGCAATTTCTGCTGGACAGGGTCCGCGTGGTCACGGTGCCGGGCAAGGAGTTCGGGCTGGACGGGCACCTGCGGCTCTCAACCTGCGGGACGATCAAGGACATCACGGAAGGGATCGAGCGGATCAAGTGGGCGCTGGATCCGAACAGTCCGAACGAGTTGTACCTCGGTGATCGCA
>CAZBFW010000604.1:0-3205 GCA_964491135.1 uncultured Phycisphaeraceae bacterium
AGGGCGATCGGCTTTTCGCACAGCACGTGCTTGCCGGCCTCCAGGGCCCGGATGGTGGCGTCGCAGTGCAGGTCCGTGGGCAGGCAGATGCACACGGCGTCCACGTTCGGGTCGGTGCAGAGCTCCGCGTAGGTTGAATACGCACTGGCGGGTCCCGCGCCGGTGGTCTTGTCCTCTTGCTCGATGTTGAAGGTCACGCCGTCCAGGCGGCCCTGGCGGCGGTCTTCCATGAGGTCGGCGATGGCCACGACGGCCACGCGGGGATCGTTCGCGAAGTTGCCCCAGTGTACGCGCCCCAGGCCGCCGGCGCCGGCGATGCCCATGCGAATCATTGCATGTTCTCCCGTGTCAGCAGAGGGGCTGGAGCAGCTTGACCGCCTTCTGAATGTCGATCCGCTGCTGTTCGCCGCTGATTTCGCGTTCGATGGTGAGCGTGCCCGCATAGCCCAGCGATTTGAGCTTCTTCACAAACGCGGGGAAATCAACCTTGCCTTCGCCCAGGGGGCATTCCTTGCCGAGTTCATCGCCATTGGTGGGATAGAACCCGTCCTTGGCGTGCACGTCGCGGACGTACCGGCCAATCACGTCGAGGGCATCCACCGGGTTGGCTTTGCCGTACAGAATCACGTTGGCGGTGTCGAGGTTCACGCCCAGGTTGCCCGTGCCCACGCGTTCAATGGTTCGCAGCAGCGTGACGGGCGTTTCCTGGCCGGTCTCGAACCAGAACTCCAGCCCGCGCTCCTTGCAGTACAGGGCGACGGTGCGGATGGCGTCGACCGTTTCGTCGAACCGGGGGTCGTTCGGGTCCTCCGGTAGAAAGCCGACGTGCGTGGTGATGGACGGAAAGCCCATGCGGACGGCGAAGTCAGCCGCGTGCTTCAGCGCTTCGACCCGCTCCGCGCGATACTCTGCCGGCACCAGCCCGATGGTGGTGGGGCCTTCGGTGAAATTCCATATGGCGGGGCCCGGCAGCCCGGACCAGAAGGTGGTCACGCGTACGCCGGCCCGTCGTATGGATTCCGTCAGGCTTTCCGCCGTCTGCGGGGTCCAGCGCTGCGGTTCCCACGAGCAGATCTGTCCGTGCCGCAGCCCGAGCCCGGTGAGGTGCCGGAACTGCTCGTCCATGTCGTCCACGAGGGCAATCAGCACCCCGATTTCAAGCTTGGGCATCGTCAAAAGGCTCCTTTCGTTCGGCGTGTGGGCGGTTCCCCGGACACGCGGACCGGCTATCATATCGTCATGCCCACGGCGCGGAAGGGCGTTCCCCGGCGCGAAAGGAGGCGGAGCACTATGCGGCCGTTCACGGCATTCAGTTTGGCAGCGTGCATTGCGGTGGCAGGAAGCGGGTGTGTTCCCCCGGCTGCCCGGCCGGTTGAGCCTGTTGCGCGGGCGGCGCTTGTGGCCATTCGGACGGCAGGTCCGATCCAGGTGGACGGTGTTCTGGACGAGCCGGTCTGGCAGCAGGCGCCGGTGTATGCGCTGGAGTTGGCCGCCGATCGCGCAAACCGCGAGCCCGTGCAGGAAGTCGGGCGGGTTCGCCTGGCCTGGGACGACGCGTTTCTGTATCTGGGGGTGGACTTTGCAGACAGCGACGTGGCGGCCGAGGGGTTTGAGGACCAGAAGCCGCACTGGCAGCTTGGGGACGTGTGCGAACTGTTTCTCAAGCCGGCGGACGCCGCGTATTACTGGGAACTGTACGTCACGCCCAAGGGGCACAAGACCAGTTACTGGTTTCCCGGCCCGGGGCGGCTCGGCCTGCCGAGCTGCTTTGCTTACACATGCGGCCTGACCGTGGCCGCCCGCGCGGATGGCACGGTGAACGATTGGCGTGACAAGGACCAGGGCTGGACGGCGGAGGTCGCCATGCCGGCGGCGGACCTGACGGCGGATGGCGCTTCGTTCGGCCCGGGCTCGTCGTGGCGCATTCTGGTCAGCCGGTACAATTATTCGCAATCACTCAAAGGCCGCGGGCCGGAGTTGAGCATGACGCCGAAGCTGAGCGTGACGAACTTCCACACCGTGGAGGAGTATGGCGAACTCCGGTTTGAGGCGTTGCCCGCGGAGCCGACGGCACCCGCCGGGAGCGAATGAAGGGGCTCGCGGGCGCGCATCCTGCCACTGTGCCGGCTTTGCCAGCGGCCTGCGACCGTGATAGGCTCATGTCAGGGCGGGAAACGGCTCCGCCCCGGCCCTCGGTGCTGACTCATGAAGAAGCTTCCATTCCATGACGGCTCCAGCAGTCCCTTCACGCCGGATGAACGAAAGACCATCGAAGACATCTACAAGGCCGTCCGGAATTCCAGGCATGCCGGCGCTCCGGAGGTGTGTGCGGCGATTGCGCAGAAGGTGAACTGCCTGGAGCACCTGGGCCGGGTTCTGGCCGACTATCCTTCGCCTGCCGCCCAGGAGAGGCTGGGCGGCCGGCAGCGCGGGCTGGACACGTTGGTGGACAGGCTCAGCCGCTCGACGATCGCGAACTTCGACTTTCTGGTGCCGACGCGGGCGCTGGTCGGGCGGACGCTGGACATGGCGGAGGCGAACTTCTACCGCCTGTTGCAGCACGTGTGTCAGGACCTGCTGACCGGCGAAGCGGCGCAGGAGTTGCGCGAGCAGGCGTCGAAGTGGCTGCGCGTGTGTCTCTACACGATGCTGGCCGAGACGGTGCTCACCACGATCGCCGCGGATGAGCAGGTGGAAAGGCCGGTTCGATGCGAGGCCGTCCTGGCGCTGGCCCAGATCTGGGACCGCCGACTGACTTACCGGGTGAGTGACTTCTTCCCCATGCTGGGCGCTGCATGGGAGGCCCGGCGGCGGATTGACATTGTCGGGGGGACGCTGGCCGGCACCCACGAAATCTTCGAGTTGTTCCGCAAGGGGTGTGATCCAGAGTTCGTGGGTTACTTCACCCGGCCGGATCCGTCGGCGGATGAGATCGAGGCGTTTCGCGAGTTCCTGTTCGCGGCGTCCGCGGAAGATCTGGATCAAATGGCCCAGACCCTGGCCACCACGGCCGGCGGCAGCATTGCCCTGCCCGATCGCATGGCCACGGCCGTGGACGACGCGACCGTCTTCTACGAGTTCTTCTACCGCCGGCACCTGCTGGCCACGGCCCGCCGGCTCTCGAACCACCCCGGCCCGAAGCGGACGGCCGAGGGTTACGTGATGATCCATTACCTCCGCGGGTCCATGCGGCAGGGGAACGGCA
>CAZBFW010000605.1:0-3202 GCA_964491135.1 uncultured Phycisphaeraceae bacterium
ACACCCTATCCTACACTCTTTCCCTACACGACGCTCTTCCGATCTGCTGACCCGGGATCTCTTCGTTGTCCTGGCCACGGCCGCGGTCGTCGCCCTGATCATGCAGCGACTGCGACAGGCCGTCATCCCCGCCTACCTGCTCGCCGGCGCCCTGGTCGGCCCGAACGCACTCCAATTGTTACGCTCGGCGGACAACCTGGAGGCCATCTCCCGGCTGGCGATCATCCTTCTGATGTTCGGCATCGGGCTGCAACTCCACCTGTCCGCCCTGCGGCACGCGCTGGCCCGGGTCATTCTGATCGGGCTGGGGGCCTGTGTGCTATGTGCCGTCGCCGGCTGGCCGCTGGCGATGGCCCTGGGCCTTTCGGCTCCGTCGGCCCTGGCGGTCAGCATGGCCCTGGCCCTGTCGTCCACGGCCGTCGTGTTGAGAATCCTCACCGGCCGGCGCGAGCTGAGCCACTACAGCGGCCGACTGGCCCTGGCCATCCTCGTCGTGCAGGATCTGGTGGTGCTGTTCATGCTGGCCTCGCTGCCCACCCTGGCCAAATGGTCGGCGTGGGCGGCCGGCGCCCTGACGGCCGACGGTGACGTGTCGTGGCTCCCCTTCCTGCGCACCGAGCTCTTCCGCGTGGTCGGGCTGGTACTGGTGGTGCTGGTGTGCAGAGCGGTGATCCCGCGACTGGTGGGTGAATCGGTGCGCGGCGGTTCGCTCGAGGTCATGATGATCGTTTCCGTCGTGGTCGCCATGGGCTCGGCCGGCCTGACCCAGTGGCTCGGGCTGGGCCTGGAGATGGGTGCGTTTCTCGCGGGCTTCATGCTGGCCGGCACGCCCTTCCGGCACGAGATCGCCGGCCAGATCGGACCGCTGCGCGATCTGTTCATCGCGGTGTTCTTCACCACGGTCGGCATGGGAGTGAACCCGGCCACGGTTGTCGAGTGGTGGTGGCTGATTCTGCTGGGCCTCGTATTGCTGCTGGTGCTCAAGACGCTGATGATCGCGCTGGCGTGCTGGTCGCTGGGTGCCACCACGGGGACGGCCCTTTACGTGGGTCTGAGCCTCTCCCAGGCCGGTGAGTTCAGCCTGGTGCTGCTCACCGCCGGCGGTATCCGATATTCGGCCGAGACACCCATGCTCATCTCGGGCGAGACGCTCGGCATCTGCATCGCCATCGCCGTGCTCTCGCTCATCGCCACACCGACGCTGATCGGGCTCGGATACCGCCTGTCGCAGCGGCACTTCCGCCTGTCGTCCGCTCCGTGGGTGCACACCGCGCGATTTTACGACGCTCCGCCGGAGCCCGGCCACCGGCCCGAGGCGCTGACGCAGGTCATCGTTGCCGGCTACGGGCCGATGGGCCGCCGGGTGACGGAAGAGCTGGAGCGAGCGGGCATCCTCTGCACGATCATCGAGCTGAACCCGCGCACGGTTCGCAAGGAGTCAACGACAGGACGGGCCTTCGTGTTCGGTGACGCGTCCAATCCGGAGGTGCTGGCCTCCGCAGGCATCGCAAGCGCCGATGCGCTGATCCTGACCATTCCGGACGACGAGGCGGCGGCGCGGGCCTGTGCCGCGGCCCGCCGCCTGGCCCCGAAGCTCTACATCGCCGCCCGGGCCGGGGCCTCCAGCCGGCTGCGGCAGCTCTCCACCGCCGGCGCGGACCACGTGACGGTCGACGAGCTGGCCGCCGCGGAAGACATGGCGGTGGCGGTGCGGAAATACATGGGGGTGGAGTAGCGCATCGGCGAGCGCGACGCACCCGGCCGACGCCCCGCCGCGATCTCTCACTGGTATGCATCGGAGCGATTGGATATGCGTCGTTTGTGCACCGGCGACGATCCCGATTCCATCGGGACACCCCAAGGCGGGGGTGGACGTAGCGGCGAGGGGTGAGTATGCTCTGGCAGTCGAACGGCCGAAAGTTGCCGGAGCGAGGTCCGAGCCCGTCACACCGGAAACGCTGAACGTCGTATATGCCCAAAGACCCACAGATTCGTCGCGTGCTGATCGTCGGCAGCGGCCCGATTATCATCGGGCAGGCGTGCGAGTTTGACTATTCCGGAACGCAGGCGTGCAAGGCCCTGCGCGAAGAGGGGATCGGCGTTGTTCTGCTCAACAGCAACCCCGCCACCATCATGACCGACCCGGACGTGGCCGATCGCACCTACATCGAACCGATCACGCCGGACGTCATCGGCAAGGTCCTGGCCCGCGAGCGTGCGAACGGCACGCCGGTGGACAGCATTCTGCCCACCCTCGGCGGGCAGACCGGCCTGAACTGCGCCGTGGAGGCCCAGGAACGCGGAATCCTGGCCGAGCACAACGTGCGGATGATCGGGGCGGACCGCGACGCCATCCACCGGGCGGAAGACCGCACGGCCTTCAAGCACGCGATGGAATCGATCGGGATGGACCTGCCCCGCTCCGGCGTGGCCCATTCCATGCGGGAGGCGGAGAAGATTCTGCAAGAGGTCGGGCTGCCCTGCTGCATCCGGCCGGCCTACACGCTGGGCGGGACCGGCGGCGGCTTCGTGCACACGATGGAGGCGTTTCATCAGGTGGCCCGCAGCGGCCTGGAGCTGTCGCGGGTCAGCGAGATTCTCATCGAGGAAAGCCTCTACGGCTGGAAAGAGTTTGAGCTGGAGGTGATGCGGGACCGCCGCGACAACGTGGTCATCATCTGCTCCATCGAGAACCTCGACCCGATGGGCGTGCACACGGGAGACTCCGTCACCGTGGCCCCCGCCATGACCCTGACCGATCGCGAATACCAGGCCATGCGGGACGACGCGATCGCCATCATCCGGGCCATCGGAGTCGAGACCGGCGGATCGAACATCCAGTTCGCGGTGCATCCCCGGACGGGCCGGCGGGTCGTGATCGAGATGAACCCGCGGGTCTCGCGGTCGTCGGCCCTGGCCTCCAAAGCCACGGGTTTTCCCATTGCCAAGGTGGCGACCAAGCTGGCCGTCGGGTACACGCTGGACGAGATTCCCAACGATATCACGAAGGAAACCCTGGCCTGCTTCGAGCCGACCCTGGACTACGTCGTGCTGAAGATGCCGCGCTGGGCGTTCGAGAAATTCCCCGACGCGGACGAGACGCTCACCACGCAGATGAAGTCCGTGGGCGAGGCCATGGCCATCGGACGCACGTTCAAAGAGGCGCTGCAGAAGTGCATCCGCTCCATGGAGATCAAGCGCT
>CAZBFW010000606.1:0-3201 GCA_964491135.1 uncultured Phycisphaeraceae bacterium
TCCTCGATTTCCTTGGTCTTGGCGGTGACCAGACCGTCGATCTCATCCTCGTACTTCTTGGTCATCTTCTGGATGGAGTCCTTGGCGGATTCCGCCTGGTCTTCGGTCAGGACGGCGTCTTTCTTGTCCGTGTCAATGGTCTTGTTCGCGTTGCGGCGGACGTTGCGCAGGGCGACCTTCTGGGCCTCCCCCAGCTTTCGGACCTGCTGGGCAAGTTGCTGGCGTCGTTCGCCGGAAAGCTGCGGTACGGGCAGCCGAATGGACTTGCCGTCGCTCTGCGGAGTGATGCCGATGTCCGACGCCTGGATGGCCTTCTCAATGTCCTTCAGAATGCTCGGGTCGAAGGGTTTGACGAGAATGGTGGACGGGTCGGGCACGCTGATGGTGGCCAGTTCGCGCAACTGGCTCGTCATGCCGTAGCTGGGCACGTCGACCCGCAGATGGTCGACCAGCCCGACCGAGGCCCGGCCGGCCCGGACGCCTCGCAGTTCCTCCTTGAAATAATCGATGACCTTGCTCATCTCGTCGCGGCATTGCTTTTCAATCGCGGACGCGGGCATGTCACTTCACTCCATCGGCCGTCTCGTCTGACTCGCACCAATGTCCTGCACCGGCGGCTGCGCCGGCGCCGTTGGCAGACCAGTTTATCGGCGCTCGGCTGCGGCGACAAGCTGTCAGCGACGCGCATCCGGAACGGATCCTCACCGGAAGAACCTTGTCGCCCGCTGTTCACGAACCAGGCTGTGTGACGTGCGCGACGCGAGCGTCCACGCGGGCCTTGATCTGCTGGTAGATGGCGCGCGTCGCGGTGGACCGGTTCAACGTGTAGAAGTGAATGCCGGCGGCGTCGTTGTCCAGCAGGTCACGACACTGCTCCGTGGCGTGATACATGCCCACCTGCCGGACGGCGTCCACGTCGTCTTCCACCGCTTCCACCTTGTCCAGAAGCTCTCGCGGGATGGAGGCCCCGCACAGTTCCGTGAAGCGTTTGATCTGGCTCACACTGAGAACCGGCATGATGCCCGCGATGATCGGCACGTGGATGCCGGCGGCAGCGGTCCGGTCGCGGAAGCGATAGAACGCCTGGTTGTCGAAGAAGAGCTGGCTGATGAGGTAATCGCAACCGGAATCCACCTTGCGCTTGAGAAAGTCGAGGTCTGCATCCGGGCTGGAAGCCTCCGGGTGGGTTTCCGGATGACACGCGCCGCCGACGCAGAAATCGTGGCGATCCTTGAGGAAGGCGACCAGCTCATTTGCGTGGGCGAAGCCGTCCGACTCCGCCTGGAAGGCCGTCCGGCCGGCCGGCGGATCGCCGCGCAGGGCCAGAACGTTCTCCAGTCCGCGTCCCTTCAGGTCGTCCACGACCGCCGCGATGTCCCGCCGACTCGACCCGGCGCACGTGATGTGGGCCAGGGCCTCGATCCGCATGTCGCTCTTGATGCGGGCGACCAGTTCGACCGTCTTTCGCCGCGTGGAGCCCCCGGCGCCCCACGTCACCGATACGAAGCTCGGCGCCAGCGGCTTGAGCTTCTCGATGGTGACGTACAGGTCCCAGAATCCGATTTCGTCCTTGGGCGGGAAGAACTCGAACGACACGGTGGCGCGCTGGCGAAGCTCGTCGGAAATTCTCATGACGCGCAACGGTACCGGCGGGTCGACTGGGCGCGGAAGGATTCGAACCTTCGAAGGCTTACGCCAACGGGTTTACAGCCCGTCCCCTTTGGCCACTCGGGCACACGCCCCACCTTCTGACACCAGGATGTTGAGCCGGCCGGCACGCGGCAGTACCTTCTCCCTGGGGTCCGTCGGCCCGTCGTCGGCGGGCCCTCGCGGGCAAGGTCCGGGAATTACGCTCTGCCGCTTCGGCCTCGGCTGGCAGCCATTCCGCTGCCCGGCACCTGGCTCTCCAATCGGCCGCCGGGTGCGCCAACCGCAGAAATTAACCCAATTTCGCGGGTCTGGCAAGCCCCGGATGGCGACGGCGACGCGGCGGCGGGGGTGCCACGGATCCGGCCCCAGGAGTACGCACCGTGGAATCGGTCATTCTCGGACTGGACATTGGCGGCACAAAGACGGCCGTGATCTGGGGCGATCGAGCCGGGAGAGTCCATAGGCGGGCGGAGTTCGCGACCGCACCGCAGCGCGGGCCGGATGCCGTGATGGCAGAGCTGGTGTCACGCCTTCTCGGGCTTCGCGAATGCGTGGTGGCGGAGGGGAACCGAATAGAGGCCGTTTCCGTTGCGATAGGCGGGCCTCTGGAGATCGAACGGGGCGTGATCCATTCGCCGCCGAATCTGCCCGGCTGGGACCAGGTTCCGATGAAAGAGATGCTGGAGAGCCGTACTTCCCTGCCGGTCTTCATTGAACATGATGGCAACGCGGGGACGCTGGCCGAGTGGTATTTCGGCGCGGCTCGCGGGTATCGCAACATCATCTTTCTGACCATGGGGACCGGCTTCGGCGGCGGATTGATCCTCGATGGGCAGTTGTACCGGGGCACGAACGACCTCGCCGGCGAGGTGGGACACGTTCGGCTGGCGGACGACGGACCGGCGGCCTATGGCAAACCGGGCTCATGGGAGGGCTTCTGCGGCGGGGCGGGCATCACGCGACTGGCGGCCATGCGGTTCCCCGGTCGCTGGGGAGACGGACTGGCCGGACCGCGAGAGCTGGGCGAGCTCGCCCGCGCGGGTGATGCCGATGCAGTGGCGGTTCTCACGGAGGTGGGACACCGACTGGGGCGGGGGTTGGCCCTGTTGGTGGACGTGCTGAATCCGGAGATCATCGTGATCGGATCCCTGGCCGTTCGCCTGGGCGATCTGGTGCTCGAACCCGCTCGGGAGGAGTTGGCGCGGGAGGCTCTTCCCGCGTCTGCGGCAGTCTGCCGGATCGTGCCTGCGGCGCTAGGCGAGAGCCTGGGGGACGTGGCCTGTCTGTGTGCGGCGATCCGGGCGCTCGGGGGGCCGACTGCCTGCCACGGTCTGTCAGATTGACACCGCGACGCAGCGGGGTCCAATCTGTGCCTCAACGTAACGTTCCATTTTACAGGCAGTTAACGCATTAAGCCGCAGGGCGGCAGCATGGCACACGGCATGCAACTGGTTGAACGGGCCGAGTCATGCGGGTTTTGCGTGTTCAGCGAGTGACCGGCCGAACCGGTGCAATCAAGCGAAAGCGAGGTGACATATGCCAGGTCGACGA
>CAZBFW010000607.1:0-3199 GCA_964491135.1 uncultured Phycisphaeraceae bacterium
CGCATGCTTTTCGGTACGGACGATGCCGTGGCGCTGGCCGCTCGCACCCGCCGGCTTCTGGACGAGTTGGGATTGGACGTCAGCCGGTGCGCGCGGATCGGAGCGGAGGGCCTGACGCGTATGCTGCATCACGATGTGAACGGCGCCTGGGACGCCGTCCGCGCCATCCTGGACCGTGTGTCGGCCGAGGCCCCGGACCGCGGCGCGGAATCCGTCACGCTGGTCGGCCACGCCCACATCGACATGAACTGGCTGTGGACCTACGACGAAACCGTTCAGGCCGCTCACGACACGTTTCGCCAGGTGCTGGCATTCTGCGACGAGTTCCCCGACTTCCATTTCTCGCAGTCACAGGCTGCGGTGTACGAGATGATCGAACGCTTTGATCCCGGCATGTTTGACGCCATCCGCCGGCGGGTGGCCGAGGGCCGCTGGGAGCTGCTCGGCGGGTTCCTCACCGAGGGTGACACGAATATGTCATCCGGTGAGGCCCTGGCCCGGTCCCTGCTCATCGGCCAGCGTTATTTCCGCAGCCGGTTCGGCAAGACGGCGTGCGTGGGCTGGCTGCCGGACAACTTCGGGCACGTGGCCCAGTTGGCACAGATCCATCGACTGGCCGGCATCCGGTTCCTCTACGCGTTCCGCTGCCAGCCCAGGCTCGGCGCCTGGGTGTGCGAATCGCCGGACGGCTCGCGTACCGTCAACTTCGCCACGCCGACCTACAACACGTCGATCGACTCGGGCATCCGCCTGCAGCCGGCGACGTGGGACCCCAGGCACCGCCGGACCATGGTGGTCTACGGTGTGGGCGATCATGGCGGCGGCCCGGCGCGGCGTGACATCGAACGGGCCCGCGCCTACGCCGACTCGCCCGGCTCGCCCACCATCCGCATGGGGACTGCCGAGTCGTTCTTCACGTCCGTGGAGCCGCACGCGGCGGACTATCCGCTGCACCACGGCGAGCGGCAGTACACGTTTGAAGGCTGCTACACCTCCATCGCCCGCATCAAGCAGGGCAACCGAAACGGCGAGAACCTCATGTTCGCCGCGGAGATGCTCACCGCCTTCGTCGCCCTGCACGGCGAGCCCTATCCGCACGATGCGATCCACCGCGTCTGGCACGCCATGGCCTTCAACCAGTTCCACGACATTCTCTGCGGATCGGCCACGCACGACTCCAACCGCGAGTCCATCGCCCGATACGACACGGCCGTGGCCGAGGCCCGCAACCTCCGGTTCGAAGGGATGCGCCGGCTCACCTGGCGCATCGACACCCAGTCATGCGGTCAGCCGGTCGTCGTCTTCAACCCCCTGCCGCAGGAACGCTCCGACGTGGCCGAGGCGGAGGTCTTCAGCTACCAGCTCCCGCCCACCGTCGAGTACCGCCACTGGGGCAATTGGGGTCACCAGGGAACCACGGTTCGGCCGGTCGACGTCGGCCAGGGGCCGTCCCCGACCATTCACCTGGTCGATGTCGACGGCGGCGAGATCCCCGCGCAGGTGGTCGAGACCAAGCTGTTCCCCAACGGGCATCGGCTCAGGGTGCAGTTCCCGGCCGACCAGGTCCCCGCCTGCGGATACAAAGTGTTCCACGCATTCCCGGCCGTACCCGGCGTGGGTCTCGATCCCAGGCTGACGGTGGAAGGCGCCGCCGTTGAGACGCCGCACTTCCGCATTGAGGTCAACGGCAAGACCGGCCACCTCCAGCGCGTGTATGACAAACGGCGCAAGGCGGAGGTGCTGTCACGCAGGGATGCCGCCAACGTCCTGAAGGTCTACATGGAGAAACCGCACGGCATGAGCGCCTGGGAGCTCGGGCCGATCCGCGCGGTGCACTCCCTGGACAAAGCGATTTCCGTGAAGGTGACGGAGCGCGGCCCCGTCCGCGCCGTCATCGAGATCCGGCGCCACTGGAGCCGCTCGAAGTTCACGCAGCGGATCATCACATATCGCGACGTTCCGCGGATCGACTTCGAGCTGGATGTGGCCTGGTTCGAGCTGGGCGGACCCGACGTGGATGCCCCCATGCTCCGGGTCGCCTTCCCGCTGAACGCGCGCAACGCGACCTTCACGTGCGACACGCCGTTCGCGGCCGTGCAACGCCCCGCGACGGGCCAGGAAGTCCCCGCCCAAAAGTGGGTGGACCTGTCCGGCCCGAAGGGCGGTGCCGCGCTGCTGAACGCGGGCAAGTACGGCCATCGGTGCCTGGGCGACGTGCTGGAAATGACCCTGCTGCGCGCGTCGTACGACCCGGACGTGTACCCGGACCAGGGCCCGCACGCCATCCGCTACGCCCTGGTGCCCCACGCCGGCACGTGGCAGACCGCCGGCATCGCTGAGGCCGGCCTGGCCTTCAACGTTCCGATGACCGCCCTGGAAGCGTCACCGCACCCGGGCGACATGCAGCCCGTGGGCAGCTTTGTCGCGCTTGGGCCAGAGCAATTCGTCCTCTCCGGCGTCAAGAAGCCCGAAGACGGCAACGGCCTGATCGTCCGGTTCTACGAGGCCCACGGAAAGGCAGGCCGGGCGAGGCTGCGACTGCCCCGGCACGTCCACGGCACCCACCGGGTGAACCTGATCGAAGACCCGCTGCCCAGCGCCGAAGCTCCGACTCATCACGAGGATGTGGTCGAGCTGAACGTTCACCCGTTCGAGATCGTGACGTTGCGGGTGGACCTTTGACCCCGGGCAGCCCGATTGCCGGGCCGAGATAGGAATCTCGGCCGAGCAGAAGGGACTTGCTGGGCCGAGACAGGAATCTCGGCCGAGCGGGCTCGGTCCAGCGGGTTCTTGCCCTCCAGTCTCTCGTCTCTAGTTCTCTAGTGTTTGTGGGACCGGCTTTCCAGCCGGTCTCTCACCCGGTTGCATCGCCGCCCGGCTCCCCGTACAGTCTACCCTTGCCTCCAGCGAGGGAAGGAACGGCCCGGACCGGCCGTCCGGGGCAGCAAACGCGGCTGCACGGGCAAACCGTTGGCCCCCAGACACCAGGAACGGAGACATACCGTGGACTCGCTTTTCGATCGCTTCTGCCGATACGCGAAAGTAGAAACCACCGCCGTCGAGGAGACGGAAAACTACCCAAGCTGCCCCGGCGTGCTGGTGCTTGGCCGGATGCTCGCCGACGAGATGCGGGCCCTGAAGCTGGAGGCCGTCAGCCAGGACGAGGCCGGCATCGTGATGGGCACGATCCCCGGCAACG
>CAZBFW010000608.1:0-3183 GCA_964491135.1 uncultured Phycisphaeraceae bacterium
ACACCCTATCCTACACTCTTTCCCTACACGACGCTCTTCCGATCTGCCCACGACGCACGGCCAGCCTCCGGTGTCCATGATCTCGGCGTCGACGCCGCAGCCGTTCAGCAGATCGCGCACCCACTCCGCACCGCGCTGCATTGCCCCGGCCCCGCTGCGATCGGTGGAGATACACTCGATTCGCAGGAAGTCCGTGAGGCGTTCGACGTATTTCTCCCGGTGAATCTCGATGTAATCCTGCACGTGATCCATGCGTGTTTCTCCCCGCCGGCGGCGCATCGGTGAGCGGACCCCAACGCGTGGTCCCGGTTCGTTTGCGTCCGCCATTCTAGACCCCGCGACGCATCGCGTCCAACCGCGCTGACGACCGGGCCGCTTCCGTTGTTGCGGGGGCAGTCGTACACTGCACGGCATGGGCACGCTCAAGCCGCCGCCGCGGGCAAAGCTGTTCGTCGGAATGCTGGCCGGCGACGCCGCCTGGTTTGACGCCGCACACGAGGCGCTTGTCGCCGCGTACGGCCCCGTCGACCAGGCCACCGCCATATGGCCCTTCACGGCCAGCAACTACTACCGAGCGGAGCTGGGCGACAACGTCTTGCGCCGATTCCTCTTCTTCGAGACGCTGATCGGCGTGCAAAGCCTGCCCGCCATCAAGCGACGCACGAACGAGATCGAGTCCGCCTTCTGCGCCCGAGCCGGACGCCCCGCCGATTGCCGCCCGATCAACCTCGACCCCGGCTACCTCACCCTGAGCAAAGTGGTGCTGGCCACGACCAAGGACTACTCACACCGCCTCTACCTCGACCAGGGCATCTTCGGCGAGGTGACCCTGCGCTTTCTGGCGGGTCGCTGGCAGCCGTGGCCCTGGACCTACGCGGATTACGCCGCGGACACCTACCGCCAGGCCTTCCACGACGCCCGGAACCGGCTGAAAGCGAGCCTGGCTGCCGGTTGACCGGTTCTGTCGCAGAGTTGAGACTACCAAGCGTTCTTCCTGGTACAAGCCGAAAACGGACGATATAATGATTGCAGCGGCAGCGGAGGCTGCCCCTCCTGCGGGAGGACGACGCCTTTCCGGGAGATGGGGAAGACCCGCACGCTCGGCCACAGGGCATCGTCGAGCACGCCAGGCACCGGGTCGCTGCCGCAGAGCTTAGCGCTAATTCCTGGCGGTATCCCCGATGCCGGCCGAATGTGCTCACAGAGAGCAGCAGCGCGGAGTTCTCGCTTGGTCCGCCTGAGCATGCTCTCTGTTCCTTTCTGCCCTCCACCCGATCCCCGCACTTCCCGAAGCGAGAACTCCAGGCCGACGCGTGGAACGTGCGGCCGTGACGCAATCCCATGGCACGAGGTTCGCATCGAGGACCGCTTGACGCCGTGTCGATCGACCGGTACGGTCGCGCCTGGTAGACCGGCCGTACGGGCCATTGGCCCGCGCCTGGTCCGAAGGATCTGGTCCGATTCACACGGAAAGGAACCCGCGATGGTCGATCTTTCAACACGATACATGGGAATCCCGCTGAAAAACCCGTTGGTGCCGGGGTCGAGCCCGTTGTCGGCGGACGTCAGCCAGATTCGCAAAATGGAAGACTGCGGAGCCGCGGCCGTCGTGCTCCATTCCCTCTTCGAGGAGCAGATCCTTTTCGAGGCGGAGCAGCTCACCCACCACCTCACCCAGGGCACGGAGAGCTTCGCCGAGGCCCTCAGCTACTTCCCCGAGGCCGAAGACTTCCGGCTCGGGCCCGACGAGTACCTGGAACACGTCCGCAAGGCCAAGGAGGCGGTTGACATCCCGGTCATCGCCAGCCTGAACGGAGTGAGCGTGGGCGGCTGGACCGACTACGCGCAGAAGATGGCCCAGGCCGGCGCCGACGCGCTGGAACTGAACGTGTACTACGTCCCCACGGACCCCGGCATGTCCGGGCAGGACGTGGAGAACCGCTACCTGTCCGTGCTCAAGGCGGTGAAAAGCCACGTGCGGGTTCCGGTCGCCATGAAGCTGAGTCCCTTCTTCAGCTCTCTGGCGAACTTCGCGCGCAGGCTCGACGAGGCCGGCGCGGATGGCTTGGTGCTGTTCAACCGGTTCTACCAGCCGGACATCGACCTGGAGACCCGGACCGTCGGGCCCAACCTCATCCTCAGCACTTCACACGAGATGCGGCTGCCCCTGCGCTGGATCGCCATCCTGCACGGCAGGATCAAGGCCAGCCTGGCCTCCAGCACCGGTGTCGCGGACGGCACCGACGTCCTCAAAATGCTCATGGCGGGCGCCGACGCAACCCAGATCGTCTCCGGCCTGCTCCGCAACGGCGTGGAGGAGCTGAACATCATCCGCTCCGAGATGACCGAATGGATGGAGGAACATGAGTACGAGTCCGTCGAGCAGATGAAGGGCAGCATGAGCCAGAAGTCCGTGGAAGACCCCGCGGCCTTTGAACGGGCCAACTACATGAAAACGCTCAACAGCTACGCGTAACGCCGACGATGCAATCTGCGACCGGGCAGGACGGGCGATTCAGTCCCCTGCCCGGTCGTTTGTTTGTGCCCGGCGCGTCGTCGGTCCGTCCGATTGTGTGCTCGCGAAGTACAGGCGAAACGCCTTGTTGGCCCAACTGATCGGCGATCCAACCGACGGCGTCACGTCGAGCCACTGCACGCCGGCAGGCTCGGCAAGCCGGGGGCCGAACCAGGTCGGACCGTCGTGGGCCGTCACCAGCACCGCCGTCGGGTCGGCCCGCCAGTCAGTCACCGATTCGTATAGCTGGACCGTCCCGCCCCCGAAGTTCAATGGCGGGCAGCCGTAGGGAGCAGGTTCGGCCAGAACGCCGATTTCAGCGCCGGCTTCGGCCAGACGAATGGCAACCGCCGTGCGCGTGCTTAACGCGGCGGATCCGGCGTCTGCAACGAAGTTCGCCAGGTAGCCCCAGCCGCCCCAGGCAACCCAGCCGATGGCCACGGCAATCAGCAACCAACGGATCGGCCGGGATCCGTATTGCACCGTTGTGCGTGCGACAACGCCCTGCGCCGCGCCCGTTCCGCCGGTTACCCGCGAATCCGGCGCCTTTCCAGACGAACTCCCGGCGTTCGCAAGAAGGCACGCGGCCCCAATGGCCAGGGCCGCATTCACAAACACGCCGAACCGACCGTACTCCGCGGGCTTGCCCGCGCCCAGAAGCACGAACT
>CAZBFW010000609.1:0-3181 GCA_964491135.1 uncultured Phycisphaeraceae bacterium
GTTCCGTGGGCTACGTTCGCAAACTGGCTGTTCGACACGGCGCTGATCACTCAAGAGCATCTACCACGCTTGGCCAAGTTGCTGAAGGCGCCGACCGAGCAGATTACGCGGCAGGACTGGGATGCGGGGGCGAGGGAGGCGCGGCGGGTCTGCGCGATTCGGCCGGATTTGGGCTGGCCGTACGGCGTGCTGGGCTGGGCGGCCGAGCGCAAGGATGATGTGTCGAGTGCCGTGGAGCAGTACCTGGCGGGCCTTCGGCGGCTGGGGACGAGCTATGGATTCATGGGCAAGGTGGAGCATTGTTACATCGTTGAGCGGTTGCGGGCGCTGCATGACCGGCTCCCGCCGGACGCGGCGGTCGATCCGCACGTGGCGTCGGCGCTGGCGCCCTGCACGCACGACGTATTTCCGTCCGGCGTTCGGCAGTACTGGATGCGACAGGCGCGAGATGCCACGTCGCAGGGCGAACACGGCCGGGCGTACGAATGCTATTACGCGGCGGGCTGGGACGATTTCGTGACGAATGATATGGACGAAGTGCTCGATGGGTTGGTCCGCAGCTCCAAAGCAGCCGGATGGGAGGCGCTGCACCGGATCGCGGAGTTGCACTTGGCGAGTTTGTCGGCGATGGGGTAGAACAAACGGAAACGCAGCACTGAGAAGCCGGAAAGGAGTGGGATCCGCAAAATGAGGATGTGGAGCTTGATCTGCGGGATTGCGCTGGCGGCGGTGGGGTGTTCGCGACAGTCGGGTCCGAGCGAGCCGACCATCCTTTCGGAGACGGGCTTCCGGGATCAGTACACCAAGGTCCTCCGGCAACTGGAACCCGCGATTGTCACGGAGGCGTCCGGCGACCTGGGGGTGAAGATCTCGCTCGGCGAGCGAGTGCACCACGCGTACCTGGACAACGCCTATCACGAATACCAACGCGACCCCACCTCCCTGGACGATGTGCTCGATCGATGGGCGCAGGCAGCCGTCGGCTCGCTCCGGACCCTCGAAACGGAGGACATCGACCTGGCCCGCATTGTGCCGGTCATCAAGGACGCTCGTTACGTAAGCGACGTCAGGCAGTCGATGATCGACGCCGGGCATGATGTCTCGAAGTTCGATATGTACCACGAGAAACTGAACGCCGGGTTGGATGTGCTTTATGCGCTCGACTCGGAACACGACATGAGGTACCTGGGGACGGCTGACATCGCGCCTCTGGGCATGACGCCGGAGGAGTTACGAGACCACGCCATTGCCAATCTCAAACGGATCCTGCCCCCCATCGAACGGCGCGGCGACAACGGGTTCTACCTGGTGATGGCCGGCGGATCGTACGAGGCAAGCCTGCTGCTGGTGGACTCACTGTGGAACGCGTCGAACTTCTCGGTGCAGGGGGACATCGTGGTCGGCATTCCCAGCCGCGACGTCTTGATCGTCACCGGCAGCGGGGATCAATCCGCACTCCGCCGGCTCCGGGAACTGTGCGAGGAGGAGGTGAGCCAGGCAAGCTACCGTCTCACCTCCACGTTGTTCATCCGCACGCCGAACGGCTGGGAACCGCTGAAATAGCGGCGCCGCAGCGCTCGGGCGGCGATGACTGGCTGAGGCGCGGGCTCGGACGATTTCGTGACGAATGATATGGACGAAGTGGTCGAGGGGTTGGTCCGCAGCGCCAAGGCCGCGGGGTGGGAGGCGCTGTATCGAATCGCGAGACTGCATCGGGCGACCCTGCGGGCAACCGGCTGAAGCGACGGGGCGAGATTCCTTCGGCGGGCTGGGTGCGGGGGCGCGGGTTGGCGTCGGCGGGCGATCCGCAAGGGGCGTCCGTTGGCTGGGCAAGGCGCCTGCGGGCGGGTTACGCTTCAGATTGCGAGGGAGCACTGCGCGCCCGGCACGGTTCCACCGGGTGTGTGGCGGCCGGCTCCAGGGTGACGCGCAAGCAGGCCCCCAGAGGAATGGCGATGAGGACGCGTGTTCAACGAACGGCGTGGTGCGGAATGCTGCTGCTGGCCACATGCGCGGGATGCGCAACGTCTGCCGGCGGCGGTGGGGGCGGTGGCGGCGGCGGGACCGTGGAGGGTGACGATCAGGAGTGCGGGGGCGTCGTTCCCGCGGACGTGACATTCGGAGCCGTGTGGCTCTCACCCGAAGAGCTGGCGCAGATGCCCCTGGCCATCAATCCGTTTGCGGCCAATCCGGACGTCACCCTGCCGGAGTCCGTCGATCTGACCGACTTCATGCCGCCCGCGGGGGACCAGGGCCGGCTGGCGTCCTGCACGGCCTGGGCGGTCGCGTACGCCGGAGCGACGTACACCGCCGGTCGGCAGTACGGCTGGGACGTGTCCGACCCGGCCCACCAGGCCAGCCCGGGGTTCCTGTACGGCAAATCGCTGGAGGTCGATGGAACCGTCTGCGGCAGCGGCACGCGAATCTCGTCGGCTTTGAACCTGCTGATCGAGCAGGGATGCTCCAGTATGCAAACGGCAGGGTACTCGGCCACAAGCTGCCTGGAGAGTCTGCCGGTCGCAGACGCCGGAAACTTCCGGATCGGCAGCTTCAACCGGGTGGTACACACGAACCGCGATGCCGTCAAGGCAGAGCTGGCGGCGGGACGGATCGTGGTTTTCGGCGCCACGCTCTACGACGACTTTCCATCGTACAACGCATGCGACGAGGTTTACGTCGGCAGCGGCCGGTACATGCAGAACGGCAGCGATCACGCAACCCACACCATGGCCCTGGTCGGGTACGACGACGCCCTGGGAGCCTGGCGGATCATGAATAGCTGGTCGCAGCGATGGGGGCACAACGGATTCGGCTGGATGGCGTACGAAACGTTCGAGACAACGGCCTTCGCCGCATTCTCCATCGAGCCGGCTGACGCGCGCCAGCCGCCCGGCAGCAGCGACGGGCTGCCGCCCGGCACCGACCCCACCGGCCGGCTGCTGGAGGCGTACCAGTTCGCCGACGCGACGGCCGGCGATCCGCCGCCGGTCTACCTGGTGTTTCTCTGGTCGTTCGACGATCCGGTGTTCGTCCGGTCGGTCATGCTGACCGGGCCGTCCGGGCTCAGCGGCGCACCGCAGGTCTACGATCAGTGGTTCGTTCACGGCGTGTTCCACTTCGTGCAGGCGGACGGGTTCCAGTGGGAACCGGGCGAGTACGCGCTGCGGCTGGACGCCCGCCT
>CAZBFW010000610.1:0-3176 GCA_964491135.1 uncultured Phycisphaeraceae bacterium
CTTCTGCCTGGGCGTGGGGACCGGCGACCCACGTGCATCTCGCCACGCGCCTTCTCGGAGACTTTGGCTGGCTGCCCGCTTCCCTGGCCGCTTTGCTGGGCCGGCGCGCGTGGAGCTACCTCTACGGAAACATCGCCGCCGACGTCGTGCTCGCGAAGCGGTGGAGCCGCGTCAAGCAGATATGCCACCAGTGGACGACCGCCTTCCGCTTGCTCGACAACGCGACGACAGAGCAGGACCGGGCGTTCTCCCTGGGCTATCTCTCGCACCTGGCGGCGGACACCGTCGCCCACGGAAAATACGTTCCCCGGCAGTTGGCCGTCACTCGCACGACCATGAACTTCGGGCATCTTTACTGGGAGATGCGAGCCGACCATGTCGTGCCCCCCACGGCATTCCAGGGCCTTCGGGAGCTGGAGCACCACGACTTCAGCGTCCACCACCGGCAGTTGGCCGGCATCCTCACCGAGACGTTTCTGCCACATGGCATGAACGTACGCGTCTTCCGGCAAATCAATCATCTGGTGGCCGCTCGCTACTGGCAGAGGTCCATCCGGCTTTGGGGCCGACACTCGCGTTGGGCGTTATCGGTGGGCCTGGTGCGCTTGTATCACGACGAGTCTCTGGCGCGGATGATCTCCGTGATGGTGGAGCAGCACCGGTCACCCGTGCTGCATGAGGATCCGAACGGCACGTCGGCGTTGCTGCACGTTCGGCACAACCGCCGGCACGTGCGACGGCTGCGGCGGAGCGGCTTGCCGCTGGCGCACGTCCTGCACGAGGCTGCGGCCACGTACGCGCCAGACCCGCGATACCGATTCGCAACGGCGTAGACCCGCCTCAGCCAATATCAGGCAACCACGCCCGAATCCTCTGCAGGCGGTCTGCAGGAATCCAACAACCGCGCGGAGGCCTCTGCCCGGCCGCCGCTCAGGAATGACGATGGACGCGATCTGGCTGGTCGGACTCGGCGCGGTTTGCCTGCTCGGCCTGGTGCTGGCCGTTTTTCAACTGCCCGGAGGCTGGCTCATCCTCGTCAGTGCGCTCGGCTACGCCTGGCATGGAGGGTGGTCCAATTTGCCCCGGTGGGTGCTCTACGTAGCCGCCCTGCTGGTCGTCACGGGCGAGGCGTGGGAGTTTGCGTCCTCCGCGTGGCTGGCCAGGCGAGTCGGTGCTTCGCGTCGGGCCGCGTGGTACGCACTGGCGGGCGGGTTTGTGGGCATGTTCGTGTTCAGCATTCCCATTCCGGTCATCGGCACCATTGCCGGAGCGGTACTGGGGTGTTTCTTCGGGGCCGTTCTCGGCGAAATGAGCCACCGAGACGACTGGGGCGGGGCCGCGCGGGTGGGCTTTGGCGCCGCGGCCGGCCGCGTGCTGGGCACCATCGGCAAACTGACTCTCACCCTGCTCACGGCCCTCCTCGTCATGGGTGCCGCAACGTGGCACGCCATCCCCCAGCGCTGGCTCCCCGCATTCCTGCAAACCTGAACCAGCGTATTTGCAGTGCCCCCGCCTTGCGTCGTGCCAGCGTCCACGCCGCTCTTGTGCTTTGGCGCCCACGTCGTCCATGTCGGACGGACTTCCCCAGCGGCAGGCCCCGTGCGTCTGTGGTGGGCGTTCCAGCCGGTCCCGGGCGTCTGTGGGACCGGCCTTCGAGCCGCTCACAAAGCAATCCACCTCATTGCAGCGAGTTCGCTGCCAATATAAGCTTGCATCCGGCAAGGGTTTCCGCGCGTCCGGCGCGCGATGCCGAAGGCCTTGCCCGCTGGAAGAAGCAGATAGGCCGTGTCGCGCCGGTCCTCGTGGCGCGGCCGGGTCGTCGGAGCAATACAACCATGTCGGGGCAGGGCACCATGCGAATCATCGCCGGCCAGTGGCGTTCCCGACGAATCCTGCGCCCGGAAGGGGAGCAGACCCGTCCATTGCCCGACCGAGTCAAGGAAGCGGTGTTCGACCTGCTCGGCTCGCGCTATGGAACGCCCGGCACGCTTCCGCCGCTGACGGTCGTCGATCTGTTCAGCGGGTCGGGCACGATGGGCCTGGAGGCCCTCTCACGCGGTGCGGCCACGTGCTACTTCTTCGAAAAACACCCGCTCGCGCTGAAGGCATTGCGGGCCAATCTGCACGCCCTTGACGTGGGTCCATGCGGTCGGATCATGCCTTACGATGCCTGGAAGGACCCGTGGTCGCGCCTGGCCGACTCGGATTTGATTGACCTGCTCCTCCTGGACCCGCCGTACCGCGACTCCCGCGATGCGTCGCCGGCGGGCAAAGTGGCGCGCCTTCTGATCACTGCCGCGACCAGTGGGCGAGTGCGTGCCGAGGCCCTGGCCCTGCTGCACCACGATGCGGACGTGGAGTACGCGCCCGACGTCGCCCGCGGCTGGGCGCAGGTGGACCGTCGCGTGTATGGTCGGAACCGGATCGTCGTCTTCCGGCGCTTCGAAACGGACCCCACGGCCTGAGCGGAGGTCGCCCGCAGTGCGAATGCCCCTTCGGCAAGCAGCAGAGAGAATCGTCGCAACGCTCCGCGATGCCGGACACGTCGCCTATTTCGCCGGCGGCTGCGTGCGTGACGCGCTGATGGGGGTGGAACCCAAGGATTTCGACGTGGCCACGGACGCCACGCCCGACCAGGTCTCGCGTCTCTTCCGGCGCACGAAGAAGGTGGGCGCAAAGTTCGGTGTGGTGATGGTCCGCCTGGAAGGGCACGAACTGGAGGTGGCCACGTTCCGATCCGAGGGCGACTACCCCGATCATCGCCATCCGGAGCACGTGCAGTTCACAAACGCCCAGGCCGATGCGAACCGCCGCGACTTCACCATCAACGGCATGTTCTTCGACCCGGTGGCGAACCGAGTCATTGACGATGTGGGCGGGCAGGCGGACCTGCAGGCCCGGATTATCCGCGCCATCGGAAACCCCGCGGAACGAATAGAGGAAGATCACCTGCGCATGCTGCGGGCGGTCCGTTTTGCCTCGCGTCTGGGCTTCACGATCGAGCCGGGCACCTTCGAGGCAATTCGATGCCAGGCGGCGGGCATCCAAGCCATCAGTGCCGAACGCATCCGCATGGAACTGGAGCAGATCCTCGCGGACTCCAACCGCGAACGAGGCTGGCGGCTTCTGCACGCGCTCGGGCTCTCCGCCTTCCTCGTGGAGGGGCTCACCTTCAG
>CAZBFW010000611.1:0-3172 GCA_964491135.1 uncultured Phycisphaeraceae bacterium
AGATAATGAGCGGTGACTGGAGTTCAGACGTGTGCTCTTCCGATCTCGCTGTAGAACGTGTCCTGCTCGGGTGCGTCCATCGAGGCCCCGACGGCCAGGACGTTCTTGGCGTTTTCGGGCGAACGCAGCGTGGGTTCGTTGGTCACGGCGAAGACCACCAGGCTGTCCTCGTGCTCGTAGGGGAAGGAGTCGACGATGCTGCAGAGCGCCGTGTATGCGGCGTTGTCGTCGTCGCCCCAACTGTTGCTGTGCACGCGGGCTCCGTCAGCGTGGGCGTCGGTGAACCGTTCAAAGACGCTCAGGGGTTGCATCTGGACCAGCGCGAAATCGGTGAAGCTGATGCGGGCCAACGGGGCCATGCCGTCGTATCCATCCGGCTGTCCGACGACCTCCGCGTCGCCTGCCAGCGTGCCGGCCACGTACGTGCCGTGCGCGTCGGGCAGGGCCTGCCCTCTAATCGCGACGATCTTGCGGTTCCAGGGGCCTACCGGCGCGGGATCGCGGAACGCGCAATGATCGCGATCAATTCCGGAGTCGATCAGCCCCGCGAGCTGGCCTTGCCCCAGCAGCCCCCACTGCCAGACCGGTCTGCTGCCCGGCGCGTTGCTCTGGAGAATCCAGCCGTTCGAGTCGTTCCGGGGGCCCAGCGCGGCCGGTGGCTCGATAAACTGGACGCCGGGCAACTCGACCAGGGCCGGCAGGGCCAGCGGTGACACCGTGGCGCTGACGAACATGCGGCCGCCGGCTCTGCACGAGGCGACCTTCTGCGCGGCATGGATCTGCAGGACTTGCAGGATGGCGGAATCGTCTTCTCCAAGGAAGGTGGATATCACCAAGGGGACCGGGTCCGGATCGCCCGGCGGATCACCGCCCTGAAGCATGTCCTTGAGAGCCGCGTGGATCTTCCATTCGGGGTCGATTGGGCCGAGCCACGTTACGAAGTCGAGTGCAGCCAGTGACGCAACGGTCTGACCGCTGAGCTTTGCGACGAATCCGTCCGGCGGGATGAAGTCCCCGACCGCGGCGCCAGCCTCGGCCAGTGCGGTTCGGCGCTGCGGCGTGATCGGGCCGTCCAGCCGCAGGAGGTACGGCACCGCAATGTCCACCGGCTTGTACGGCTGCACAAGAAGGTTATCGCCCGGCTCCGGCTGGACGATTCCGGCGCGAAGCTCCAGTGGCACGGTCTCCGTTGCATGGAGCGGCGACGCGAACGTGGCACCCACGCACAGAATCAGCAGACCCGCCCACCCGCGGCGCATGGTGACAGGGCGTATCGAAGTCGCTCTTTCCGCGGCACTTGCCAAGACTCTGGTTCCCCGTTGCAACAAACGCACCGGTCCCTCTCCGGTGGATTTTCGTGCTGGGCTTTTCGCGAAGGCCAGAATTCCCCCCATCAGTGCCCTGATGGCTGCATGTCGATGTGCCAGCCGAATCGCGCATTGCCCGGCCGGGTAGGCGGCACTCTGGTGCCGATACAGGCACTGAGCCCATCCCAACCGTCATCCAGTGTACCCAAGATAGCTGCATTTTTCCATATCCGTTTGCTCTTGGTGCGTGCCTCGTGCGCCGGTTGCGGGTTTATGGTATGGGGCACGGTCTGCCGGATCGTGCAACCTGCGAGTTCCAGGTGGGGCATCATCGCCGGAAACGGCGTTTTCCCGGGTCGTCAACGGTGAGTCAGTTCTGCGATCAGGCGTACCGCCTGGGCCGTTTCCAGCACGTCGTGCGCACGGATGATCCGGGCGCCCCCAAGGACGGCGGCAATGGCCCCGGCGAGGGAGCCGGCCAATCGGTCCTGTGGAACGGGCAGATTCAGGATTCTGCCAATAAAGGCCTTGCGCGACACGCCGACGAGCACCGGGAAGCCGATGCCGACAATTTCTGACAGGCGGCGAAGCAGTACCAGGTTGTGCTCGACGGTTTTGCCAAATCCGATGCCGGGGTCGAGAATGATCCGGTTGTGCCCGATGCCGGCCGATCGGGCCACGGCGGCCCGATCCCGCAGGAAAGCGGAAACCTCGGCGGCGACGTCGGTGTACGTCGGGTTGCGCTGCATGGTGGCCGGCGTGCCTTGCATGTGCATCAGAATGGCGACAGCGCGCCGATCCGCGACGACACCGGCCATGCCGGGATCGTGTCGCAGCGCGGAGGTGTCATTTACCGCGTCGGCGCCCGCGTCCAGGGCGGCTTGTGCGACGACAGCGGACTGCGTGTCGATGGACAGGCCGATGTGCGGGTGGTTCTGGCGGATTCGGCGGATCACCGGGACGGCGCGACGGATCTGCTCTGGAGGGTCGACGGGCTGTGCGCCGGGGCGTGTGGACTCGGGTCCCACATCGATGATGGCCGCCCCGTCTGCCACCATGCGATCAGCGTGTGCCACGGCGGTATCAGCATCAGCGAACGTGCCGCCGTCGCTGAAGGAGTCCGGCGTGACGTTCAGAATGCCCATCACGACGGGTTGTGAGAGGTCGTCCCAGACTGAATGCGTGTTCGGTTGTGAAGCCATGCGCGGCGCAGCATACCGTGATGGCCGTGGCGGAGTCGATAGGCGGTCCTGGTCTGCCCGCATGGGGTCAGCCGGGTTGCGGCAGGGTTCCGCCCCCCATGTCTTCCTTCGGCTCGGGGTCCGCCTTGATGGGGCGGGCGAGCCCCACGTTTCGGGACTCCTGCTCGGCAGCGTCCAGCAGATCCCCCACGCTGGGTCGGTCGAGCGACTCACCGCGGATGAGGGCGTTGATTTCCTCGCCGGTGAGCGTCTCGTGTGATATGAGGGCCTGGGCGATGGCGTCGAGCTGATCGCGATGCTGTTCGAGGATTTTGCGGGCCTGGCGGTAGGACTCATCGAGAATCCGTTTGATCTGCCGGTCGATGATTTCGGCGGTGCTGTCGGAGTAGTCACGGCCGCCGACCAGATCAAAGAACGGGCTGCCGCCGTCATCCTCACCGTAGTAGATGAAGCCGACTTCCTCGTCCATGCCCCATTCCTTGACCATGCGGCGGGCGATTTCCGTGGCCTGCCGGATGTCGCTGCCGGCGCCGCTGCTGACGTCTCCGCAGAACATCTCCTCGGCCACGCGTCCACCCAGCGAAACGCGGATCAGGGCCATGAGGTACTTGCGGGTCACGACCAGGCGATCCCGTTCGGGGAGGGAGAAGGTGGCTCCGCCCA
>CAZBFW010000612.1:0-3163 GCA_964491135.1 uncultured Phycisphaeraceae bacterium
GATAATGAGCGGTGACTGGAGTTCAGACGTGTGCTCTTCCGATCTCTTTGGCATCGGCGGGCACCTGCTGCTGATTCTCGCCCTGCTGGCCGGCGGCCGGCGTACCGGCCGGACCCGCTTCGGCCGCACCGCCGCGGTGGCGGTGCTAAGCCTGCTGATCTTCATCTGCATACGGGCGATCTGAGGTATTCCTATCGGTGACCACCGACCGTCCGCGCGGCCTGATGCTTGCGAGCCCCGTGGTCCCACGGAGGAATCTTCATGACCGGGCGGCGGCGGCGCAGAACCTTGGCGGCAGTCGCGGCAATGGCCGGGGCGGCGATGGTGCTGACCGTTGCGTGGCCGTTTGTCGCGCATGCGGGTGAGGCCGTCATTGTGGCCATGGTGCCGGCGCTGGGATTGTGGCTGTGGCTGGGCTGGCCGGCGGTTCGGAGGATTCCTCTGCGCAAGTATGTGTTGTACGTCGTCGCGGTTTCGCCGGTTGTGGCGGCCGCGGCGTGGTTCGCGGCGTCGATGGCGCAGGGCCGGGTGATCTGGATCGAGGTGTTCTGGGCGTTGTACTTTCTGGTGGCCTGGCGGCTGGCCTGGGCCGTGTGGAAGCGGACGGTCGGGCGGCTGGGAGAACGGTGGCGGCGCTGGGGCCGGTGGGTGCGCCGTCGCGCGGGCGGGTTGTTCCGCATCGATGACTTGCGGGTTCGACGGCGCGCGGCCGCCGCCCTGCTTGTCGCGCCGGCGCGCACGCTGCTGGTGGTGACCGTCTTCGCGCCGCTTTTTCTCGGCTCTCTTCTGATTCATCGCCTGAAGGTCGGTAATGCCGATCCCGCGGTCGCCTTTCCCGGCGGCTCGCTGGAGACGGTCACGTTCATCACGGATGACGGGCTGCGGCTCTCCGGCTGGTTCCTGGCGGAGGAAGGCAGCGACGCGACGGTGGTCATCTGCCACGGGGCCGGGGCCAACAAGGGCAACTTCGCCGCGTTTCTCCATCTGTTTGCGGGAGAGGGATACAACGCGTTGATTTTCGATTTTCGCGGGCACGGGGAGAGTGACGGACACACGCTGACCTTCGGCCTTTACGAATCGCGGGACGTCAAGGCGGCGGTGGACTGGCTCCGCAGCGAGCGGCCGGACGCCGCCCGGCACGTCTACGGGCTCGGCTCGTCCATGGGTGCGATGGCCCTGGTGCGGGCGGCGGCGGATGACCCGCGGATCGAGGCGGTGATTCTGGACAGTTGTTTCGTGTCGGCTCCGTTGCTGGCCGAGCAGCATCTGGGGAGCGGAATCGCCGGTCGCACGGTCGGCACCCTGGTGCTGGACGCGATGTCGCTTCACGCCGGCCGGTCGTTCTGGGCGTTGGACGCCCGCCCGGCGCTGTCGCAACTGGCCGGACGGCCGGTACTGCTGATCCACGGCGACGCGGACCGCCTGATTCCGCCGGTGAACCTGGGCATTCTCCACGACGCGGCGGCAGCGCCCAGGGAGAAGTGGCTGGGGCCCGGTCCGCACAGCAACGTGCTGACCGAGGATTTTTACGGCTACCAGCAGCGCGTGTTGACGTTCCTGAACGCGGCGCGTGCGCAGGCAGTAGACGGCGGCACGCAGCATCGCGGCCAGCGGTGGTCTGCGGGGCGGACCGCACGGCAGCGGCGCCGGCGCGTGACGCTTTACGCGAGGTTCATGGTCATCAGGAACTCCGCGTTCGTGCGGACCTTGTCCAGGCGATTGCGGAGCATCTCGACGGATTCCACCACGTTCATGTCGGACAGCACGCGGCGGAGGCGATAGACCAGCTCCAGCTCCTTGGGATCCATCAGCAGCTCCTCCTTGCGGGTGCCGCTGGCGGGGATGTCGATGGCCGGCCACACGCGGCGGTCCACCAGGCGGCGGTCCAGGTGCAGTTCGCTGTTGCCGGTGCCCTTGAACTCCTCGAAGATCACCTCGTCCATCTTGCTGCCCGTGTCGACCAGGGCGGTGCCGATGATGGTGAGTGATCCGCCTTCCTCGATGTTGCGGGCGGCCCCGAAGAATCGCTTGGGCTTCTGTAACGCGTTGGCGTCCACGCCGCCGGAGAGGATTTTCCCGGAGTGCGGCACCTCGGTGTTGTGGGCCCGGGCCAGGCGGGTGATCGAATCGAGCAGGATCACCACGTCGCGGCCATACTCGACCAGGCGCTTGGATTTCTCCAGCACCATGTCGGCCACCTGCACGTGGCGTGAGGCGGGCTCGTCAAAGGTCGAGCTGACGACCTCGGCCTCGGTGTTGCGCTGCATTTCCGTCACTTCCTCCGGGCGCTCGTCGATGAGCAGAATGATGACGTAGCACTCCGGCTGGTTCGTGGTGATGGCGTTGGCCATCTTCTGGAGCAGCACCGTCTTGCCCGTGCGGGGCGGGGCGACGATGAGCATGCGCTGCCCTCTGCCGATGGGGGTGACCAGGTCCACGATGCGCATGTTCAGCTCGTTGGGCACGGTCTCCAGGATGAGCCGCTTGTCCGGGTGGAGCGGGGTGAGGTCCTCGAAGTTCGTCTTTTCCGTGACGGCTTCCGGGTCCTCGAAGTTGATGGCCTCCACCCGCAGCAGGGCGAAATAGCGTTCCGACTCCTTGGGGGGTCGAATCTGTCCGGCCACCACGTGCCCGGTGCGCAGTCCGAACCGGCGAATCTGCGACGGGCTGACGTAGATGTCGTCGGGGCAGGGCATGTAGTTGTACTCCGGGCTGCGGAGAAAACCGAACCCGTCGGGCAGAATCTCCAGCACGCCCTCGCCATACATCAGCCCGTTACGGTTGATGCGGTCCTTGAGGATCTTGAAGATGAGGTCCTGCTTCTTGAGGCCGGTGTACTCGGTGAGGCCCTCGGTCTTGGCCACGTCGTGCAGCTCGGTGACCGTCATCTTCTGCAACTGCGTGATGTGCAGATCGCCCCTCTTGACCTCTTCATAGCGGGCGTGCGTCTCGGCGTCGATGCTGTCCACGGTGGGGGGCGGCGGCGGCGGCGGCGACGACGGCTCGGCCGGCTCCATCGCTTCCGCTTCGACGACCGGCGTCTCGCCGGCCGCGGGACTCTTGCTGTTCCGCGGGCGCGGGGAGGTCGAGGTTCTGCGGACGGTTCGAGTACGACTGGTGCTGCTGGCTTTCGCCATGACGAAAATCTCCTGCCCGGCTGACG
>CAZBFW010000613.1:0-3160 GCA_964491135.1 uncultured Phycisphaeraceae bacterium
TCAGCAAAATGATGCGTTGGTCGACAAAAGACCTTCCGACGAGTGAGAACCGCTGGAACGAGCGGAGCTGGGCGGCCCTCGAGCAGGAGATCCGTGCTCAGCGGGAACGAATCCAGCCCCCGCACTCCGTCGATGTCGCTTCCGTGCTGGCAATACGGCCCGGGCAACCATTGCCTTCTCTGCTGGAAGACTCCCGGTTCGAAGACGCACTCCTTCAAGAAACCTCCGACGTGTGCATGATTTCGCTGCGTCCGCACGGTCGGGCTACCCTTCGCATGGACAAGAACAGACTGATAGAGTCCATTGACGTTGTGTGGTGGTGTGGCGTGGAGAACGATACAAGCGAATGACGCTCCCACCCATCCGTGCGGGTGGCAGGCCCGTTCGAGCCTATGCTGGAACCGGCCCCATTGGCATGAGATCGCTGGTCAAGAACGATAGCATGGGCACGTCATGGCTCTCATCCGTTTTGACGAACCGCGCTCCCTGAAGCGGCAAAGCCAAGTCAATCGTCGTGATTGCGCGGCGTGCCTTTGTTGGCGACGAGCATCTCCTGAATCACAACGCCTTCGTCCGCCCAGACCCACGTAAAGACCTTGCGGTTCGGGCCGGCAGCGATGCCTTCGGAGCCCCCTGTTTCAAGCGGTCTGCACCACACGGCTCCGTTCCACACACTCACGAAGCCGCTCGAATTGGCGGCGAGTAGCGGACCCGACAGTCGCGCAAGAAACGGAGGATCGTACCATTCCCTCGCCGTGCCTGGCGCGACCCGCTTCTGTGGTAACGCGCAGTATAACGTCGGGTTGAATCCCACTGCCCACCAAACATGTACCGCACCGTCAGGATCGATCGCTGCCTGCCCTTCGGACACGTCCTGTCCCTCCGGTGATCCTCGCGCGGCGCTACTCCACTTCCCGTTGCTCCAGATCTGGTACGCTACATAGTCCCGCTTCGCAGACGTGCCGAAAGGAGCGATCACGGCGGACAGACAGACCTTCCCTTTCAAATCGGAGCTCAGGACCACATCGTCGACGTAGTACTGTCCTTTCCCGGTCGTGGGATGCGGCACAGACCATCCCTGTCCATCGAAGACGATGTGGAAGAGCTTGTCCGGGAACTCGCCGTCCACAATGATGGAGCCTATCGAATACTCCTCTGGAGGACTGAGCGGGCGATCGTATGCAACGTGCAATCGGCCCCCGCAGTCGAGGATTGCGTCCAGACCTCCAATGGACTTGCCAGCTGGCAGCCGATCGAGACACCACGGTCGCCCAAAGTCACTGCCGTTCCACCGCACCGCTGCCAGGCTCTCCCCAGGCCCGTTATCGAAGCCTGCCCAGATCACGATAGGCAGTCCCGTGCCGTCAACAACTGCCGTCATGCGATTGATGAATCTCCATTCACTGGAACAAACCGGCTTGACCGGGGTCCATGTCTCTCCTTCGTAGGTAGAGTAGCTCAGGCTCTGAAAACGAGCTATGAACAGCCACAGTCTTCCACTTGGATCGCAGATGACCTTGCAGCGGTCTCCTCCGGCGGCCTCCGGAAGCTCACAGAGAATGCGGCGTCCGAACGACAGCTCGATCACAGGCTCGTCCAAGGGTGATACTGGGCCGCTTGTTGGCTGATCCTCTTTGGCAGAACTCGGTAGAAGCGCCACCGAGAAGGTCGCGACACAAAAAGAGAAGCTGCAGGTAACCAAGCATCGCATCCCATCTGCTCCCGCCAACACGGCTTCGCATCTTCGATCGAGCCGGAACCGGTAATCGTCCCCAATCACGGGGGGAAAACGCATTCCAGGGAAGACCACTGTTCAAGAACAGTGGCACATCGGGTTGCTCAGGAACGCCCGGAACAGAAACTCATTCGCCCTCCCAGCCGGCCAGGCGGGCCAGAAGCCACCAGAACGCCCGGCCTTTCTGGTAGCAGTTGAAGCAGTGCGAGTGCGCGCAGTCGGAATCGTCCACGCAGTCGCCCGTGGGGCATTCGTGAGACGCGCACCAGGTTGCGCACCAGGCGCACCCGTCGGATTCGTCCGGGTAGTAGTTGCCGTCCGGGTCGTAGCTCTCGATCTCGGCGAAGTCGAACAGCACCTTGCCGTGGTCGCGGCAGTAGTTGCGGATCTGGTCATTGCGGGCTTTCAGATTGCCGGTCTCGCCGCTGCCGTCCAGGTGCCCCGTCATGTACACGAACACCACGCCCGGGTATTCGTCTTCCAGCTCGTCCATCGTGTTGAGATACGTGTTGATGCCGGCCTCCGTGTTGTCACTGACGCCGCCGCACCACGACCAGATCACCACGTTGATGTCGGCATCCTCCTGATCGAGCCGGTCGCGGGTCGTGTCGGCCCAGCCGGTGTCGCCCTCATATCCCAGGTCCGTGCCGTCCTCCTCGAGATCCAGCGAACCGGGGCCGGTGTCCAGCATGTTCATGCCGGTCACAAGCTGACTTCCGTGCGACGTGTGCCCGTAGAAGACGTGCAGGTTCGCCTTGGCCTGCGCGAAGGCGCCGGCCGGAATCGAGGCAAACGCGGCGGTCGCGGTGCGGTCCGCCAGAAGACCGTCCTGCGGCGGTTCCACATTGTCATTCGCGTTGTTGTCGTTGAGATTGTTGTCGTTGACGTTGTTCTCGTTGGTGGTTCCCCCGCCGCCCCCGCCGCCTCCATCCTGGCCGACGCACCCGGCAAACAAGGCCAACACCCCGATCATTCCGACGACAAACGACCCTCTGATCAGCCCTGACGTCATGGCTCGGTCTCCAGCGTGTGGTAAGGAACGGTACGTCCACTCAGATCTGCAGCACGGCTGCTGCTCTCGCGGCGGTCCCGCGCCCGCCGCGAACGGGCCGAATCAGGGTACACCCGCGGGCTGTTGATGGCGAGGGGGTATCGGGCCAACGGACTCCGGACGCGGCAGGCGCCCGGAGTACCGCCCGACTCGCCCTTTCCAGGGTGCCCGTGGCCGGTTGTCCGGGTACTGGCCCGTCCCATGCACCCTTCCCTGGCCGTCCCGGGCCCCGTCCGCGTGGTCCCCCCCGTGGGACACCTCGTGTAACGTCGGCGCAACGGCTCGGAGCCACCGGTTTGACTTGGCCCTGCCGATAAGCAAAGATCGACCATATCGCGTTTGAGGAGGGGTGGGAACCCGCCTGGCGCGACCGG
>CAZBFW010000614.1:0-3154 GCA_964491135.1 uncultured Phycisphaeraceae bacterium
TCAACGAGGGGAACCTCGGGCTGCTGCGGGCGGTGGAGGGGTACGACCCCGATCATGAGACCCGCTTCAGCACGTATGCCTCCTGGTGGATCAAGCAGGCGATCAAGCGCAGCCTGATCAACAGCGTCCAGCCCATTCACATTCCGGCGTACATGGTCGAGATGATCGCCAAGATGCGCCAGGCCCAGGAGGAATACGAGGAGAAGGAGGGCCGGAAGCCCAGCATTACCGAGCTGTCCGAGTATATGCAACTGCCGGAGAAGAAGGTCCGGATCATCCGCAAGGCGGTCAAGGCGTTTGCGTCCCCCACACAGTCGGCGGACGACGGGTCCGGAGTGCCCCTCACGGAGATGCTCGCGGACCAGAAGACGCCCGCGCCGGAGGCCCAGATGTTCTCCGATTCGGAGGCCCGCATGATCAAGGAGATGCTCGACTCCATCAGTGATCGCGAGGCCACCATCCTGCGGCTGCGGTTCGGCCTCGAAGACGGGGAGCCCATGACCCTCAAGGACATCGGCAAGAAGGTCGGCCTCACCCGTGAGCGGGTCCGCCAGATTGAAGGGGAAGCACTCCGCAAGCTCAACGAACTGATCAACGCACAACTGTGAAGCGGCGGCCCGGCCGGCCGGTCGGCGATCCCGCGACGTCTTTCCGGGTCGCATTCGCCTCGCTCTCCTGCTAGAATCGCCGCTTTGGCATGACCGCTTTCGATCGACCCCTGATGCGGAGCAAACGACGACCGTGCATACTCGACCCACACTGGACACTCTGTGCATCGACACCCTCCGAATACTGGCGATGGACGCCATTCAGCAGGCCAATTCCGGCCATCCGGGGGCGGCGATGGCCCTGGCGCCGGTGGCATACACGCTGTTCACACGCCACCTTCGCTTCAACCCGGCCAACCCCCGATTCGCCAACCGGGATCGTTTCGTGCTTTCGGCAGGCCACGCGTCCATGTTGCTGTACGGCACGTTGCACCTGTCCGGCTACGATGCTTCACTGGACGACATCCGGCGGTTCCGGCAGTTGGGCAGCCGATGTCCCGGGCATCCTGAGTACGGCGAATTGCCGGGCGTGGAGATCACCACGGGGCCGCTCGGACAGGGAGCGGCCGCCAGCGTGGGCATGGCGATGGCCGAACGATGGCTTCGCGAGCGATTCAATCGTCCGGGCCACGAGATCGTCGGCTACCGCGTGTACGCGATCCTGGGCGACGGGTGCATGATGGAGGGGGTTTCCGGTGAGGCGGCGTCCCTGGCCGGTCACCTGGGGCTGGGTAACCTGACGTGGATCTACGACAGCAATCATATCAGCATCGACGGCTCCACCGACCTGACGTTCACGGAAGACGTGGTGGCGCGGTTCCAGGCGTATGGCTGGCGGGTGCTGACGGTGGCGGATGCCAACGACGTGGAAGCGGTGCATCAGGCCCTGGCGTCGGCCGCCGAGACGTCAGATCGGCCGACCCTGGTGAAGGTCACCAGCATCATCGCGTACGGAGCACCCACCAAGGCGGGGACGGCATCCGCCCACGGAGAGCCGCTGGGGGAGGAGGAGATTCGCAGGGCGAAGGAATTCTACGGATGGGATCCGGACGCGAAGTTCCTGGTGCCTCAGGACGTGCGGCGCCACATGACCGCCCCCCTGCGGGAACGCGGCGACCGGCTGGAGCGCGAGTGGAACGATCGGTTCTCGGCCTATGCAAAGGCGCATCCGGCCCTGGCCGCCGAGTGGAACCACGTGCAGTCGGGAACCCTGCCGGAGGGTTGGGATGCGAAACTCCCTGCGTTTCCCGCGGACGGCAAGGGGATGGCCAGCCGGGCAGCGGGTGGGAAGGTGCTTCAGGCGGCGGCTGCCAGTGTGCCGTGGCTGATCGGCGGCGCCGCGGACCTGACGCCTTCGACCAAAACCTACATCGATGGCAGCGCGGATTTTCAGAAAGGCGGCTACGGGCATCGGAACATCCGTTTCGGTGTGCGTGAGCATGCGATGGCGGCCGTGTGCAACGGTCTGGCGCTTTCCCGGCTGCGCTCATTCGGCGCGACGTTCCTCGTGTTTGCGGACTACTGCCGCCCCTCGATCCGCATGGCAGCGATGATGAAGCTGCCCGTCATCTATGTATTCACCCACGACAGCATCGGAGTGGGCGAGGATGGCCCGACCCATCAGCCGGTCGAGCATTTGGCGTCGCTGCGGGTGATCCCGAACCTGGACGTCGTGCGGCCCGGCGACGCGAACGAGGTGACGGAGGCCTGGCGGCACGCCATGCAGCGAACCGACGGACCGGTTGCGTTGGCGTTGAGCCGGCAGAACCTGCCGACGCTGGATCGCGCCCATCTGGCTCCGGCGAGCGGGGTGCGGCGGGGCGGCTACATTCTCGCGGATGCGACGGGCGGGCCGGAGGTCATCCTGATCGGGACCGGCTCGGAGCTCTCGCTGTGCGTGCAGGCTCACGAGCAATTGACGGCCCAGGGAGTGCGGGCCCGTGTCGTGTCGATGCCCTGCACCAGCCTGTTCGACCGGCAGGATGCAGCGTACCGCGAGCAGGTGCTGCCTGCTTCATGCCCGGCCCGGGTGGCCGTGGAGGCCGGCGTGGCGTGGGGATGGCAGAAATACGTCGGCTTGCAGGGAATCGTCCTGGCCCTGGACCAGTTCGGGGCGTCAGCGCCATGTGCCGACGTGATGAAGCACTTTGGATTCACGACGGAGTCCGTGGTCCAGGCGGCGCGGCGGGCGCTGGGGATGTGACTCGCGGTCCCGCATGAGCATGGAGGCCCAGATGACCAAATTCCGAAAACTGGCGGCGCTGGGGCAGGCGATCTGGTGCGACTACATCCGACGCGGCATGATCGACTCGGGCGAGCTGAAGGCACTGATTGACGAGGGCGTGCTGGGGATTACGTCGAATCCCACCATCTTCCAGAAGGCGATCGGCGAGAGCACGGACTACGATGAAGCCATTGCCGGCCTGGTCGCCGGCGGCACGCGCGATGCGCAGGCCATCTACGAGGCCCTTGCCTTTGAAGACATCCGGCGAACGGCGGACTGCTTCCGCCCTGTGTACCAGCGTACGGAGCGGCGTGACGGTTTCGTGAGCATCGAGGTCAGATCGGAAGAGCGTCGTGTAGGGAAAGAGTGTAGGATAGGGTGT
>CAZBFW010000615.1:0-3153 GCA_964491135.1 uncultured Phycisphaeraceae bacterium
GGGAGCCCACGGTCAGCGTCTCGTACCCCGCGTCCTTCCGGGTGTACCCGGCCCCGGTCATGCACACGTCCGGCGTGTGCGGAACCAGGTTGGTGCCGCCCGTGTAATACGTGACGGACAGGCTGACGAAACGCAGCGGGCTGTTCGCCGGCTGCCGCGTGTCCTCCAGCAGCCGGCTCACGTACATGTCCGTCCCCAGCGCACTCACAACGCTGGACGAAAACTGCTCATCCTTCACGAAACGAAACGGCCCCAGCGCCGTCCGACGCAGCTCGTGCAACGGCTTACGCAGGGGGATCGGGTCTTTGATGAAGACCTGCTTCCAATGGCGAGCCAGCGGACCGGCCATGACGGCCGCTGCGCCCAGCAGGGTCACGCAAACCAGAAACGGCACGCTGACCAGCGGCTTCCACGTCGCGGTCGCTGGAGTCGACATCCCTAATATCCCTGTACACAAGGGGTTATTGATACGTGCCCAGCACTCCCGGGATCAGCATAGTCCCACCCGCGTAGCGCGTCAATCGCCGCGGCCGCGCCGGAACGCTCGCAACAGCAGGCCACCTGCGGTCCCGGCGACACCGCCCCGTGGCCCGCGGCCGGCGTCTGCCGGAGTTACGTCAAAAAAGGGGAACCGGTTCAGTTCGGGTCAGGGCCGTCCGATAAGACCGTGGCGGGGCATCGAGCCGCATCCGCGGACCGCCCGGGAGGGCCGGAAGCACGTCGGAAAACGCGGAATCGCCACCGGCGGTTGCGAGGAAGAGACGCCAGGCCCATGAATATTGTCATTGTCGGTGCGGGAGGGCACGGGCGCGTGGTGCTGGACATCCTCCTTCGGGCGGGTCGGCACGACGTCGTCGGATTCCTTGACTCCAACGCGGAAATCGTCGGACGGCGCATGGACGGCCAACTCGTCCTCGGGGGTCTGGCCGACATCCCCCGGCTGCGCGACGAAATGAACGTCCAGGGCGCGATCGTCGCCATCGGCGACAACGGCGTACGCCGAAACTACGCCGAGCGGATCGAACGCACCGGCCTGGCCCTCATCAACGCGATCCATCCCTCCGCCAACATCGCCCGCAACGTCACGATCGGCACCAACTGCGTCATCGCGGCCGGGGCCCTCGTCTGCGCCCATTGCCAGATCGGAGACTCGGTCATCCTGAACACCGGATGCATCGTGGACCACGAGTCCATGGTCGGGACGGCCTGCCACATCTGCCCCGGGGCCCGACTGGCCGGCCGGGTCACGGTGGAATCGGGCGCCTTCGTGGGCATCGGGGCCACGGTGATCCAGAACATCCGCATCGGCTGCGAGGCCGTCATCGGCGGCGGCGCGGTGGTGATCCACGACGTCGCTCCCATGAGCACGGTCGTGGGCGTCCCTGCCCGAGAAATCAAACGAACGGAAGATCCCGAGGAATTCGCACGCTGGATGCTTCCGGAGTTCGCCCGCGCCACGCTCGCCACGCCCTGATTCGTCCGGCCCCGTCCCGACCGGGCCGGCGGGTTCAGCGACGGGATTCCTCCGCCTTGCCCGTCATGGGCACAAACCGAACGCCCTCCAGCGTCTTGTACTCCAGCAGTCCGTCTTCCCGCTTGGTGACCAGCGTAAGCCGCTGGATCTCGTGCTCGCGGCCGACGGGAATGCAGATCTTGCCGCCCGGCTTGAGTTGGTCGACCAGCGGCTGCGGGATGCGCGTCGGGGCGCAGGTCACGATGATCGCGTCGAACGGCGCCGCCTCCGCCCAGCCGGCATACCCGTCGCCGCACCGGACCTGGATGGACGTGTAGCCGCGATCCTTGAAAGTCTTTGCGGCCCGCTTGGCCAGGGGCTCCACGATCTCGATCGTGTATACGTGCGGGGTCAGTTCGTTCAGAACGGCCGCCTGGTAGCCCGAGCCGGTTCCGATCTCCAGCACTTTGTGCTCCGGCTTCACGCCCAGGACTTCCGTCATCAGGGCCACGATGTACGGCTGGGAGATGGTCTGGCCTTCGCCGATGGACAGCGGGCTGTCGGCGTAGGCATACCGCGCCTGGTCGGTCGGCACGAACCAGTGCCGCGGCACGTTCCGCATGGCTTCCAGGACGTCGGGGGCTTTCACGTCGCGGAATTCGATCTGGTGCTTGACCATCCGCTCCCGCTCGAGCTTGCGGTCGTCGGTGCGCGGGCGGGGCCATTCCGCGGGGGCGCTGGTCGTCGGCTGGCTGGTCGGGGCGGCCGGCTCTGCGGGCGGGTCGGCCAGGATCTGCCAGCCCAGAAGGAACGCCGTAAACACCACCGCGGACAGCGCAAATACTCTTCTTCCGTGAAGCATGGGTGGGCTCCTGTTCAAGCGGCCGGATGACCGGGTGGGCGGTCCGTGCGTTCCATTATACGCCCTTTCCGCCCCCGGTTGAACCCGCCGGTGCGGGCGGGGCCGAGGTCCCGCGGGATCGTGCGACCCAGGGGCCAGGGGCAAACGCCGCCCATGCGTGGTCCGCCTCGTGGGTCAGGGTTCCGACTGAGCCGAGCTGTCTGACACACCTCATAAAGCGTTACGCGCTCTCCTCCGCGAATATCAGATGTCCCATCTGGCGACACCGTTTGGCGACACGAACTAACGTTCGCCCTTCTCTCGGCAAACCTCCATTAGCGAAGTACCGAAGCGATTCAGTAACAACTCTACTCTGACGCGAGCGGCCTGCCAGTCATGATTGGGGTCGAAATACGCGTAGTCTCCCGCCGGGCCGGCCACTGCGTCCTCTAACATGGAACCGTAGCCTTCCATGCTGATCCCGTGATCGCTCAGCAATTGCCGTCTCGGCGCCATTCTGGGCAACAGGTATTCGACTGGCCTCGTACTCAGAAACTCGGCGGGGGACTTGCGAAACAAATCCGAGTAGGTGTCTTCCGCCCAGCGTTCAGCATCGGGCAAAGACCAGCCCAGAATCGTCACTAGAACTGACTTCCAGACGTAAACGTAACTTCTATAATCGTCCTCATCGTAGGGCATGGGACGTTCGCAGCGGTTGCGGAGGTATACATACAGCTGGGCGTAGTTCGTACGTTTCGTGAAATCATCCAAGTACCCCTCAAGGAAATCCAAAAGCCGGACGGCATCCTCGTCGCTGAGATCAGATCGGAAGAGCACACGTCTGAACTCCAGTCACCGC
>CAZBFW010000616.1:0-3141 GCA_964491135.1 uncultured Phycisphaeraceae bacterium
CTGCCAGTACTGATAATCTTGAGAGGAATTGGAAAACGAGCGGTATCTGGGCGAAATGGCGCAGCGACAAAGACATAGGAGCGCGTTAAGAAGGGAGAACTTCACAGGAAATTCCTGCGATCACACCGCAATCTCCATCGGCTGTGCCAGCGATCTCGTAAGCTGTTGCATCGTAATACGTTGCTTGTCAGTGCGACTGAAATTTCACAGCTTCACACGCTGTGATTTCCAGGAACATCACAGCGACACAGTGGCGTCTCAGTCACTGAACGGTTACGCAGCGTCGCGGGCGGGCGGAGCCTCGCGTCAGATCAGTCGTAGAAAGGGGTAGGTGGATGCGTCATGCGATTGCTCCATGGCCTTGTTTTGCAGGAAGTTGTCATAGTATCGCCGCACGGCGAGCATCCATTCGTCCAGGTGCAGGCCCATGAACGGCAGTGTTGGTAGCGCCGCACGCGTGCGCCGGACGCCGCGCTCCGCGCGCGCGAGCAAGGCGTTCGCGGCCGAAGCGTTGCCCATATGCAGAACGAGGTGTGCGGCCGCCACCTGAATCAGTGTCTTGAAGAACTGACCCTGCGAACCGGATCGGTCGGTCAACCGCCATAGCGCTTCCCACGCCTCGTGAGCCTCCCACCAGAATGCGTGATTGTAGAGATCGCACCCCACGAGATAGGGCGTGCTTTCGCGCCAAAGGGCGGGCGGCAGCAACTCGACCGGGCGGTCCATTATGGCCGCCACATGGAATCGGTGTCCCATCGGACTGTTGTGCGGGTGCGGATACCGTCCGGGCACAAACGAATAGGGAGGGAACGGCACCTGTGTGTAGCGCGGTGCGGCGATTCGCAGCATCCGCACATCATACGATGGGCGAGCCGTTCCGGACAGGCGCTGCGGGCCGTGCGGGATGCCGATCGTCACCCGTCGAGGGCAAAGGCATCCAGCGGTTCCACACTCATCCGCGCGGCGGGCACACCATTGCTGTTGATCGTGGTTTCCACGGTAAGCACAGACCCGCATTGAAAGCCGGCCGGCGCGTCTCGTTCGAAACGATAGGGGCCGAGGTCGCGGATACGTTGGTCACCCACGAAGGGAACTTCGGCCACCAGGCCGATCCGTACGTCCACAGCCAGGGGACACTCCGCCTCTGCTGCAATTTCGAAGGGGCCGATGGGACGGCTGCCGCGCAGGCGGTCCTTCACGTCGTCGGCATATTCCAGATCGACCACGATATCCGCCCGGACGTCCACCAGGGTGCCGACCGCCGCAGGTATCTCGACCCGAGCCAGCGCCTCCGCCTCGGGCCGGGTGATGTCGCTCGCAAGGTAGATCCCGACGGCTTCGGCCGGCTCAATGCCGTTCGGCACGGGGATGTCCGCCAGGCCGTTGCCGTTTTCGTCGGGCAGGGCCGCGAGCCGATCGAGAATGCCGCGACTTCCGTTGTTCGAGGATTGGCCGCACCCGGTGACAAGGATCCCGCCAAGAATCACGGTCAGAATGCGCATGGGATTCCTCCTGTGCCGCGCCGGTCCGTTCGCTGCGTGCTCCCGGGGGACGGGGATGCAGCCCGGACGGCGAATTATCGGATGCACCAAGTGCCCGACCACCCCCGCCAAGGAGCTTTCGGAATGAGCGAAGCGTGACTGAAGCAGGAGGCTGCCTGCGCCCCGGCTTCTACGGATCGCGATGGATGGTTCTCACCCATCGAGGAACCTGCCCGGTGGAGCGGCGGCCGGCGGTGTCCACGACTGCCAGGAACTCCACCGTGTGCGGCCTGGGGGACATGCGGGGCGTGCTCACGCGATACCGCTTGTACCGCTGTGTGAACACGGTGAGGGCCCCGCGCCGGGCCAATGCGGTCAGAAGGCCCTCCACGGGCATGTTTCCATCGGTGCTGTAACTCACGAGAAGCCATCGGGCGTCGATCGCCGTGATGAGCTCCTCAAACGCGGGTAGCGCCCGCGCCGCGGAGTTGTACGGCGAGCGCCGCTGCACCCGCCAGTCCGTGCGGATGGCCGATTTGTTGTGCTTGCGCCCGTTGACCCGGATGGTGGGGTTCAGCGGCGGCTTGTCCCACAACACCACCGTGTTCAGCACGTGATAGTTGCTGCCGTACGGATGCTGGTTGTACGGCGGATCAATGTAGACGATGTCCGGTCGCTGTCCGCAGACGCTCGGCAGGTCGCCGGCCAGCGTCTGGGCGTCCTCGCGCAGCGCCAGGTTGGCCTGTCGATTGTTGCTGGTGGCGGGCGGGTTCAGCGTGATGCGGCTGAGAATGCGATAAAGGGCCGTGCCGGTCTTGCCGCCCCACCCATAGTGAAACCCTTTGAAGACGCCGCTGGTGTTGCTGACGTAGCTGACCGCGTACACGAGGGCCGACAGCGAATACGCGCGTTCGTCGGCCGGCAGCCGGCCGGCGCTTTCCCACGCGGCGATCTGCTCGCGCATGGCGTCAATCCGGCGCCCGTTGGCCTGGGTGAAGAACATCCGCTCATGCTCGGGGTCCGGATGGTCGTCCTCGGCGGGGCAGAGGTGCTTCGCCACGTAGCCGCGGCGCGGCCGGAGCCGGTTCAGCGTGTCGAACGCCGCCGCGACTCCGCCCAGATCGGAAAACGGCGGCGCGGCATTCAGGGCCACCGTGGCCCGGGCGATTTCGTACGCGTACGGCTCCCAGTCGTTGGCGATCACCCGCAAGCCGAGGGTCTTGGCCAGCCGCGCCACCACCGTGCTGCCGGTGAACAGATCGACGAACGTGCCGACCGAGCACCCGGTGTGCAGGATGCCACGAGCGATCAGCGGCAGAAGCTTCCGCTTGTTTCCGATGTAGGGAATGAGCTGGGAGTAGACGTACTCATCCGTGCGAACCGCCGCGTGCCGCCGCGAGTGATGAAACACCTGGCGGGGAAGGGCAGGCTCCGACTGCACGCTCCGACTGTCCATGGCGCCGGCAGCCTACCGCACCAGCGGCCTCCATTCCAGCATCGCTCGATTCGGGCTACGACCTGTCCCCCTGCCCTCCACGCGCGATGGTCCGGGGACTGACCTCCAGCCGCTCGGCCAGGTCCGCCTGAAGCGCCTCGCCATGCAGGTCCTGGGCCACAACCTTGCCCTCCGCGTCGATCAGAGATCGGAAGAGCACACGTC
>CAZBFW010000617.1:0-3127 GCA_964491135.1 uncultured Phycisphaeraceae bacterium
GTTCCCGCTGATGGTGCAGTACGTGCTCCCGATCGGCGTGCGGGGCATTGTCGTCGCCGGCCTGTTGGCGGCACTGATGTCGTCGCTCGCGGGCGTCTTCAACGCCTCCTCCACGTTGTTCACGATGGACTTCTACCAGCACTTCAAGAAGAACGCGTCGCAGCAGGAGCTGGTCTGGATGGGCCGCGCCGCCACGACGGCCATGGTCCTCATAGGCCTGGCCTGGGTCCCGGTCATCCAGGGCTCCAAGGGACTCTATCACTACCTGCAGAGCGTGCAGGGCTACCTCGCGCCGCCGATCTTTGTCGTGTTCTTCTTCGGCGTTCTCATGAAACGACTCAACGCCAAGGGATGTCTGGCGGCGCTCGTTGTCGGCTTCCTGCTCGGCCTGTTCCGGCTTGCCGTCGACACGCCGGTTGCGCTCAAACTCAGCGGCTTCGAAAACGGTTACGCGGAAGGGTCGTTCCTCTGGATCGTGCAGAACATGTACTTTCAGTACTACAGCGTGATCATCTTCCTGGTCAGCCTTCTCACGCTCGTCGGCGTGAGCTACGCGACCGCCGCCCCCGCCGCCGAGCGGATCCAGGGCCTGACCTTCGGCACGCTGTCGGCGGACGACCGCCGCAAGTCACGCGCCAGTTGGACGGCCGGTGACGTCATCGCCTCGATCGCGGTGTTGCTCGTGATCGCGGCCGCATACCTGTACTTCACAGGAAGAGGATAATACGGGAGTGCACCGATGGACGGATGGAACGAGAGCTCGAGCGTGCGTACCCTCTGCGGTTCGGAACCGCCGGATGACATCGATCAGACCCGCGTGAAACAGGCCTGTACCCGACTCACGGGATCGCGTCGCAACGCCGCGACGGGCGGCGGACGGCGGTTCCTCCTCGCGTTGGCGGCCGTCGCGTCGTTCTGCAATGGTGTTCAAATGGCAACCGCGACCGAAGCCCTTCCGTGGCTCAATCCGCGTGTCACCGGCATCAACCGCGAACCCCCGCGCGCCGTACGGTGCGTTTACGCAGACGTTGCGACTGCCCTCACCGGGCAACCCGCAAACTCCGCGTGGCATCGCTCGCTCAACGGGACCTGGGCCTTTCATTGGGTGCCCAGGCCGGCGGAGCGCCCAGTCGACTTCTATCGCCGCGATTTCAACGACTCCGCCTGGGCCCGGATCTCCGTGCCGTCCAACGTGGAGTTGGAGGGCCACGGCGTTCCCATCTACACCAACTATGCATTCCCGTGGGGCATCCCCGATCCGCCCAGCATTCCGACCGAGAACAACCCGGTCAGCTCCTATCGCCGGGCGTTTGACCTGCCCGCGGACTGGCAGGGCCGGCACGTTCTGCTGCGGTTCGAGGGCGTGGAATCGGCATTCTACGTGTGGGTGAACGGCCGACAGGTCGGTTTCAGCAAGGGCAGCCGAACGGACGCGGAATTCGACATCACAAAGTATCTCCAGCCGGGTGAGAACCTGCTGGCCGTCGAGGTCTACCGATGGTCCGACGGGTCCTACCTGGAGGACCAGGACTTCTGGCGACTCAGCGGGATCTTCCGCGATGTGTACCTGCTGGCCGTGGGCGACGTGCACGTCTGGGACCTGGAAGTCCGCACGGACCTGGACGACGCCTGCCGCAGCGCCGAGTTCATCGTGCAGGCCATCGTCCGCAATTTCGCTGACTCGCCCGCGACCGCCCGCATCGAGGCGTCGCTCCGTGGTCCCGACGGCAACGAGACGATCACTCCGCTTTCGACCACCGCATCCATCCCGGCGGGCCAGACCGCGCAGGTTGAGCTGCGCCAAAGCGTGGACGCCCCTGCCCTGTGGTCCGCCGAGCATCCGAACCTCTATCACCTCGTGCTGTCGCAGTACGATGCCGCCGATCGGCTGGTCGAGGTGATTCCCGCGAAGATCGGCTTCCGAAAAGTGCAGATCAAGGACGGCGAACTGCTCATCAACGGGCGTGTCGTTCTTTTCAAGGGGGTCAACCGCCACGAGCATGAGCCGCAGCGCGGACACGCGATCACCGTCGACTCAATGATCGCCGACATCCGCCTGATGAAGCAGCACAACATCAACGCCGTGCGCACGTGTCATTATCCCAACCAGCCGGTCTGGTACGATCTCTGCGACGAATACGGCATCTATTTGATTGACGAGGCGAACATCGAATCGCACGGGATGGGCTACGACGAGCGATCGCTGGCTCGGGACCCGGCCTTCGCGGACGCCCACATGGACCGGACGGTCCGCATGGTCGAGCGTGACAAGAATCACCCGTCCGTCGTCATCTGGTCGCTGGGGAATGAAGCCGGTTTCGGCCCGAACTTCGAGGCCACCTCGGCCTGGATCAAGCAGCGCGATCCGTCCCGCCCCGTCCACTACGAGCGGGCCGGCGACGATCCCGCGACCGACATCATCTGCCCGATGTACGCCCGTCCAAGCCACCTCGCCCAGTATGCGGAGAAGCCGCAGGAACGCCCGTTCATCCTCTGCGAATACACCCACGCCATGGGCAACTCGAACGGCAACCTGTGGAAATACTGGGACCTGATCTACTCCAAAAAGCACCTGCAGGGCGGATTCGTCTGGGACTGGGTCGATCAGGGAATACGCAAACCCATCCCGCCGCGCCACGTGCTGCGCGACCGCGGCCCGCAGAAGCTCACCGGCCTCTTCGTCAAGGCGGGTGAGATCGACGGCGTGCCCACCGGCTACGGGCGCTTTGACCATCACGCGGCCCTGGACCTGACCGGCGAGTTCAGCCTCGAAGCCTGGGTCAAGCCGCTGGCGCAAAACGGGCACGGCCCGTATCTCGTCAAAGGCGATACGCAGTATGGACTGAAGCAGCGCGACGATTCCGTGCAGTTCTTCGTCTTCGGCACGCCCGACGGGAAGGCCAATCCGCAGTGGATCACTGTGAACAGCAAACTGCCGGACGACTGGTACGGCCACTGGCATCACGTTGCCGGCGTCCGCACCTCGAGTGAATTGCGGCTCTACATTGACGGGAAGCCGGCCGGCGTCACGCCCTACAACGGCACCGTCGCTTCAAACACCTATCCGCTCGGCATCGGCACGAACCCGCAGCGCACGGAGCGCAAGACCAACGCGGTCATTCGCGAG
>CAZBFW010000618.1:0-3121 GCA_964491135.1 uncultured Phycisphaeraceae bacterium
GGCGGCCGCCTCCAGCAGTTGGAGAACGGCCCGGTCCTGGGCGTTGGCCATCTTGAGCATTTTGGCGGCCACCGCGTACTGAACCTGGGAGGTCACCTCAGCGGATTTGAACTGCACAATGGCGCTGGTCAGGTCCACGGACATCGCTCCCGGGTCGTCGGCACGTCAGGCGGCCGGGTCAAGTTGAATCCCGGCCGTTCGGGACGACCCCGGCCGCCGCAGAACGGCAGCCGGGGGGGCTTTCCCACGTTGAAATCTCCGCCCACCACGGAAACTGTACGATACAGGCCTGCCCGGTGTGGGAAAGGCGGACGCCCGCGTCGTGCCGCCCGATAATCCAGCCGTTTCCGCGTCGTGGTGTGGAGCGGCCTTGCCGGGCGTGCATTTCGGGTGTATAAGGTCCGGGTAACGCAGATGGGGACGTAGCTCAATTGGGAGAGCGTCGCGTTCGCAATGCGAAGGTCAGGGGTTCGAATCCCCTCGTCTCCATTTCTCCGCAAACGCCCAAGCCACAACCGCTTGGGCGTTTCCCTGCGCGGCCGGAAAGCGGGGTCACTTCTCCTGGTGCCTCCCGTGATGGCACGCCCCTCACGGGCTAAAACTCACAGATCTCCCGCATGTGTTGCCGGTATTCCCTCTCAAACCCCTCCAGGTCCGTCGAGATGTACGCGCGGAACAGGGCCTCGCCCATGCTGGTCGCCGAGGGGTCCGGGGCGGCGATCCGGGCCGCCTGCGCTCGCACGACGGAATCACGCCTGCCCATATCCGCGCACATTCGGTCAAACCCGTCGCGGTACTTGCCGTTCAAGCCGTGCCGGAGCATGCAAACCAGCGCCCAGGCCTGCGCATAGTACGCCCGGGTCATCGCAGACTGGTTTCGGACAATCACCTGGCCCGCATCGGTGGCCAGCATTTCCTTCAGCGGAATCAGGCTGTCCCCGGCCAATGACTGCCGCAGCGAATTCATGCGAAACGAGTTGTCCTGCGGTGTAAACATAGGAATACCCCGCCTGAACTGGAACGTTTCGCAGTAGCACGCCAGCCCCTCGTTGAGCCACGCCGGAACCGGTACACGAAACTTCGCGCTGAGGTACTGGTGCAGACCCTCGTGTGCGATGATCGAAAGCGTATAGATTCGCTGTGGCATGTAGTAGGCCACGCATTGGTTCCGCTCCGCGAAGCCCCCGGCCGATATCCGCGCGTACACCGGGTACCGGGCCGGAAACGCCTCCCGCACGTAGCGGTCCCACTCCGCCCGATTCGCGAATACGTACGTCTGGAGCTTTTCCGCCGGGCCTGCCGGTGCCGGAACCAGGCTGCTGTACTGCTGATAGGCCGTTTCCAGGAAGAGCGGCAGCGCGTCCACAAACTCCGCATCCGCCGCAGTCGTACGAATCTCGAAGTGGTCCGTCACCAGGAGCCGGCCCGGGCGGTGCCCGTACGACCATTCCTCCTCCACCAGCGTGAATTCGGGCAGCGAAGGTTCCTTCAGGCAGCCTCCACCGGCGATCACGGTCGCGATCAGCACGAAAAGGCGGGGAACCCAGTTCACACGGACCCGGTTTTGCGTCATGAGAACCTCCTGCTCGTTCCGGCCCGCGGGCCGGGGGTAAGGGTATGGGGCGGTCACACGCGGGTCAACGCGGACCGATTCGGCCACCGTTCACGGGGCGCGTTGCCCGGCCAGTTGGTTACGCATAGCATCCCGCGTTGGCGTGGACCATCGCATGGAGCGAAACGAACGCATGAGCCGGCGCACTCTGCAATCCCTCGGTAGGGCCTTGAGCCTGTGCCTCTTTGTCGTGTCCGGCTGTCAATCCGCGGGCACGGGCGGGGCCGGAACGCCGGCGAACGGCAATGGCAGCTCCGGCGGCCCGCGGCTCACCGGGAGCGTGACGGCGTCTCCCTCTGCGGCTCGTACGATTCTGGAAAGGGAGCCGAACGACTGGTCCGACGGTTCCCACTTTGTCGGGCGAACGACACCGGGACTCACCTACCGCATCGTCGGCGGCATCCACGCGGGTCCGCCCGCCAATGACGTGGATACGTACCGCTTCATCGCCACGGAGCCGGTCTCGATTGCGTGGCGACTCACCTCGGCGGAACCGGAGGCGGGGGGTGACTTCGACCTCGACCTGGGCTTCATCGACTTTCGCCGCTTTCGCTGCGGTCTGGACTGGGCTGCATCCGAGGTCTTTGCAGACTGTTACACCGACGTGCTGACCGAGAACGCCGGCGGCACTTTCTTCGCCGATGGAACCTTCGAGCTCTGCGTCGTACCGGTCATCGGGCATGGGTCGTACACGCTCGACATCTCCGTCCGCGCGGACGGGTCAGCCACGGAAGCGCAAGCCAGTGGCGTAACAAGGCACGCCCCGGGCCCCCCTCGGCCGCTGAAGCGACGCGCGTACGTGCCTCCGCAGGGTGACGTTGTCCCCGGTGAAACCATCGCCGCCTTTGACCCTGCGCTTTCGGCCGAGGATGTGGCGGCGTTGGTCGGCCGGCAGGGTCTGCGGATCGTGGAACACTCGCCCAGCGGCGTCTATCGCCTGGCCGGGGATATGGTCGATCCGCCGAAATCCGACCAGGCGCGGCTGCGCGCCTACGGACAGGCGACTGATCTGGCCGCCTGCGCGGGCGTGCGGTTCGCCGAGCCGAATCGGATTCTGCACGCCTCCGCCGCGCCCAACGACCAGTTCTACAGCCGTCTTCGCTATCCGGAGATGATCAACCTGCCGGCTGCCTGGGACATCACCACCGGCAGCCCGAGCGTCATCGTGGCCGTGCTCGACACGGGCGTCCTGCACGAGCATCCGGACCTTGGCGGCCGACTGCTCGAAGGCTACGACTTCGTCTCCGACGTGACGAATGCGCTGGACGGCGACGGACGAGACGACGATCCGTCGGATCCGGGCGACGCGGCGGACGACCGCCACGCCAGCACTTATCACGGCACGCACACGGCCGGCACCCTGGCTGCGATGACCAACAACGTGCTCGGCATCTCGGGCGTGACCTGGGACTGCCGCGTGATGCCCATTCGGGTGCTCGGCCGGGCGAGCATCGGCGAGATCCTCGATATTTCCGAGGCGATCCGCTACGCCGCGGGGCTGAATAACAT
>CAZBFW010000619.1:0-2466 GCA_964491135.1 uncultured Phycisphaeraceae bacterium
GTGAGGGTGCGGCAACCTTGGCACGCGCCGCAGGAGGCAACAACGAGAGCCCCGGTCGTCACGTCGTGGCGATCGGGGCTTTCGTATCCGAACCGAGAACCGCACCAAGGCGCCGCGGGCGCACGTTGCCGGCGCAAGGTCGGCACTGCCCGCCTCATCGCCACGCGCCAGCTGATTCCACGCCGCTATCACGTCCCCGCCCACCGGAAGACGACGGTTCCGTCTTGACCCTCCGACATGATCGCCCCACCGTCATTGATCCGCCCCGGGCGACGCGCAAACGCTTCGTCGTGCAGGGTCAACTCCCCCGCCCCTGTCGCCTGAATATCCACCGGCCCCTCGCCCGCCAGGGGCAGGCGCACGATGGCACGCGCGGTGCACGCCAGGTATGGCCGGCCGTCGCGGGTCACGCGCAGGCCGGCGTCGGCGCAGTCCACGTCGTAGAGGTGACCGGCCAGCCGGTAGTTCCGCACGCTGGCGGCCGGGAAGCGCAGCGAGCCGAACCGCAAGTGCCCGCTCGGCTCGGAATCGATCAGCTCGCCGATCCCGATAAACGCCAGCAGGCCACCCCAGTGGTACAGCCGGGCCGCGTTCCATACGTCCGCGCCTTTGCCGGTGTCCGCGTTGTAGTTTTCATAAACCCCGCCGTCCTCGTGCCAGTTTTTCAAAAACATGGCCAGGCCGCGGCGGGCCAGCTCGGCCGCCTCGTCGTCAAAGCGATATCGACGCAAGCCCTCCGCCAGCAGGTAGTTGAACGGGCCCCAGATTCGGCCGCGCCAGTAATCGTTGTCATTGTAGGCCGGATCGCTCCGCGAGATCGCCGGCACCACGTACTCGCCCCAGAACTCCCCCTCGTTCAGCAGGTGCTCGCGGACCATCCGCTGAGCCTGCTCCCGCGACGGCACCCCCGCGATCATCGGAAAGAACGAGACCGGGGCCCAGCGGTTCGAGAACCGCCCGTCCCAGTGCCGATTCGAGTACAGCCCGCTCGCCTCGTCCCACAGCACGTCGTTCATTCGCTTCTTCATCGCCTCGTGTTCGCGGCGATACGCGGCGGCGTCCTTCTCCCGGCCGAGGGCCGCGGCGAGCCAGGCCAGGGCCACGTAGTCCATCGCGTAGTACGAATTCAGCAGCACGTCCCGCAGCTCGAACGTGTTGGACTGCGTGTTGAACGGCACGTCGTCGTACATGGGCGAGTTGTCCAGCCCGGACTCGTACATGGCGCACTTGGCCGTATGCTGAAGGGACGGGTTGTACGGCAGCAGTTGCGGGAATTCGTACCGCGGCGTCGGGTTGCTGCCCCACGCCAGCAGGCCGTCGCCCTTGCCGTTTCGGTTTTTCATCCAGAAGCGGTGCCACGTGCGCAGTCGCGGGTACATTTTGCCGATCCAGTCCAGGTCCGGGTCGGTCTGCTCCAGCTTCCAGACGGTGTACGCGCCCAGGCACGGCATGGACCGGTCGCGCGAGGCCGCCCCGTGCGCCATGAAGTAGTTCGGCACGAAGCCCAGCTCATCCACGCCCGCCAGCACGGACTCCAGGTTCAGCCGGGCCAGCTCCCGCGACTCCAGCGATGCGATGGTGGCCGCGAAGAACGTGTCCCAGCCAAAGACAATCGGCCCGTGCCAGTCGATGCACCAGTCGCGGCTCACCGGCGACGAAACCAGCCGCCGCCGCACGTCGAAATGCGTGTTCCAGTTGACCGCCTGCATCATCGCCTGCGGCGCGTCGGCCAGTGCCCCGCCGCCGGCCAGGCGGGAGGACTCGTACGATTCCGAGCCCCCAGGCGCGTCGGCAGTCTTCGAACCGCCCGCAGGAGCTACGGTCAGCACGGCCGGCTGCCCGGGCTGCCCGATGGCGTAGGGGACGGGCAGGTTCAGGAAGTAATCCGTCGGCCACGTCGCCCCGCCGAGCCCTACTTGCCATCCGGCGAACGCCCCCTGCGTGGGCGATTTGACCGTGGCCGGCTCCGCGTCGGGCGATACGAACAGGAACACCACGCGAAGCAGCGTCTCACCCAGCGGTTCGACAGTCAGCCGCAGCGACTCGCCCTCGGCCACCGCCCGGGCGCGGAACCGAGCCTCGCCGACGGCGAATTCCACGTCGGCCGGCAGCCCCAGCGGCGCGTGGGTGCCGATCTTGCGGGCGTGGTCCCAGCGCAGGTTCTGGTGCAGCCCGCCGTGGAAGCGATAGTGGTCCTTTTCTTCCGGCTTGGGCTGGAACGTCCCGTCCCAGAGCGCGTACTGCACGGCGATCTTCGTCTGCCCATTCCGCAGGTAGACCAGCCGATTGAACCCGCGATAGTCCCAGGTATTCCATCCCGAAGGTTTGTGTGCGTGCATTCTGAGCATCCTCTGCGACCGACAACAACTGTGTGGGACCGTCACCCCTTGCGGGACCGGCTTCCCTTGCGGGACCGGCCTTCCTTGCGGGACCGGCCTTCCTTGTGGGACCGGCCTTCCTTGTGGG
>CAZBFW010000619.1:2476-3120 GCA_964491135.1 uncultured Phycisphaeraceae bacterium
CTTTCCAGCCGGTCTCCTCCGGGCCCGGCTTTCTCGCCGTTCCGGGGCACCAGGACCGCCGCCCATCCAAAGTCCGAGAAGGATAACAACCGGGTGCAGCCGCGTCACGCCGTACAGATGGAATCCACGTCTATGGGCATTCGTGGAGCTCGGTGGCAAGCCTTCCCGGTCTTGCCGCCATCGTCTGACATTGGACATTCGCCATTCGCCATTTCCACCCGCCGACCCGCATTGTCGAACCATCCGTCCCACCGTACACTGCTGTTTTCGGCCGCCGCGACCCCGCAGTACGGGGCACCCGCCCGGCCGCCAGGACCCAAGGATTCGAACCCCCCATGGCATCCCTGACCTCGAAAGAACGCGTCTATCGCACGTTGACCCGGCAGCCGGCGGACCGCGTCCCCCGGTATGACCGGTTTTGGCTCGAAACGAAGCTGGAATTCCGGAAGGCGCTGGGCATCGAGATTCCGCCCGGTGTCGGCTGGAGTGGCGCCCAGCCCTGGGCGCATCGCCACGGCACGTTGTGGGAGCACTTCGGCTTCGACCTGCTGGAGGTGGGGTGGCCGGACTATTGCCTGCGGCTGATGACGCCCGAGGTCCTCGACGAGACGGACGACTGGGTCCTCCAGCGCGACGGCAACTGG
>CAZBFW010000620.1:0-3105 GCA_964491135.1 uncultured Phycisphaeraceae bacterium
GTGCAGGACAAGTCCTCCATTCTCGACTCCGCGGAGGATGAGAAGGAGAAGTTGTGCTCCATCGACTCGGCAGTGTGTTACGTAACTCATGCCGGCAAGCACATTAACATCGTAGACACGCCGGGTGGTATCGACTTCTGCGGACAGGCGATTGCGGGCCTGATCGCCGCGGAAACCGCAATCCTGGTCATCTCCGCCAGCGCCGGAATCGAGGTCAACACCCGCAAAATGATGGAGCGGGCTGGGCGGTACGGGCTGGGGCGGTTTATCGTCATCAACAAGATCGGGGCGGAAAACGTCAATATCGAGCCGTTGCTCGGAGCGATTCAGGAGATGTTCGGGCCGCAGTGCCAGCCCTTGAACCTGCCGGCGCCCGGGATGAAGAGCGTCGTGGATTGCTTCAGCCAGGACTCCGGTGACACGGCGTTCGGCGACGTGGCCGCCGCCCATGAGGGTTTCGTGGAGGCCATCGTCGGGTCCGACGAAGCCCTGATGGAAAAGTACCTCGGCGGCGAGGCCACGGATGAGGAGATCCGGGCCGCGGCCGCCAAGGCGGTGGCCGCCGGGGAGTTGATCCCCATTCTCTTCACGGACGCCCGGACGGACATCGGCATCGCCGAGCTGCTGGATGCGATCTGCACGTTTGTCCCCAACCCGCAGACGGGCCTGAAGCGCGTGCTCAAACGGGAGGCTGACGAGGTCGAGATCAACCCGGCAGACGGCAACTTCGTCGGGCAGGTGTTCAAGGTCACCAACCGGGCGAACATCAAGTACGTGTCCATTCGCGTCTTCTCCGGCAAGCTGACCAGCGATCTCTCCCTGCACAGTGTGGATGAGCGAAAGGGGTTGAGGCCAGGCCAGTTGCATCGTTCGCAGGGCGACCAGCTCAGCGACCTGCCCGAGGGGGTGGCCGGCGACCTGGTCACCCTGGCCAAGCTGGACGTGAAGGTGGGAGACACCCTGTTCACGGGTCCGGGTGGCGTGATCGACATGCCGCCCGTGCCCTCGCCGATGTGCTCAAAGGCCATCACGCCGCAGAGTCGCGGAGATGAAGAGAAGGTGCTGGTCGCCCTTCGCCGATTCACCGAGGAAGACCCCTGCTTCCGGATCGAACGAATCGCACAGACTCACGAGTTGGTCGTGCAAGGTGTAGGCGAGCTGCACCTGCAGACAGTCCTTAACCGGATGGCCAAGCAATTCAAGCTCCACGTGGACGTGCATCCGCAGAAGATCCCGTATCGCGAGACGATCATGGGCTCCGCCATGAACGTGGAGTACACGCATAAAAAGCAGACGGGCGGCGCGGGGCAGTTCGGTCGCGTGATCATCAACCTGCTGCCCAACGAGCGGGGGGCGGGATACGAGTTCCTCGACAAAATCTTCGGCGGGGCCATCGATCTGTCGTTCCGTCCAAGCGTGGACAAGGGCATTCGCCAGCAGTTGGAAGAGGGCGTGCTGGCGGGCTACCCGGTCGTGGACGTGAAGGTCGAGCTGATCGACGGCAAAACGCACCCGGTGGACAGCAAGGACATCGCCTTCCAGATCGCCGGGCGCGGGGCCTTCAAAGAGGCGTTCATGAAGGCTAAGCCCGTCCTCCTGGAGCCGATCGTCTTCATCGAGGTGACGGTGCCCACCGAGTACGTCGGCGACATCCTGGGCGACATCGCGTCGCGTCGCGGCCGCCCGGAGGGGCAGGACTCTCTGCCGGGCGATCTGGCCGTGGTCAAGGCCAAGGTCCCGCTGGCCGAGGTGTCGGATTACAACTCCCGGCTGTCGAGCATCACCGGCGGTCAGGGGAGCTTCTCGATGGAGCTGTCGCATTACGAGCAGGTTCCCTCCAACGTGCAGCAGCAGGTGGTGGCGGCGGCTCAGAAGAAGAAAGAGGGGGACTAGACAACCGGCAGAATCCACATATTTCGCCTGGTTGCCGCATTTTGCCCAGGTCACCGTACGGCTGGTGAAACCGGCTTAAGTAGTTGTTTTTAATTGGGTTATGGCTTTCATCCTCCGACCAGCCGGTCGGTTGCGTGCTGTGATGACGAGGCTCGGCGTTTGCCTTCAGCGAGGACCGTGCCTATGGTGAATATGGAATGAGTTATGCGGACGTTCGCCTTCGGGCGTAGACCATAGCGCTTTTCCCCTCCGGAAAGCACCGGGCCTGTCCCCAAAGGACAGCCCGGTGTTTTCTTTTTGTTTGGATGCGCGCTTTGCCCCGGCGCGTGCGAAGGGCCGGTGCGGGAATACTCGATCCGCGTCACAGGTTCTCTATAAACAGGGACTTGCCGCGAAGCGCGCGCATGCGGGTTCGAATGATCTCGGCCACGTGGTCCGCCCCGCGAACACCGCAGAGGGTGACGGCACGATGTGAGGCGTCCGTCGAAAGCACTTCGACGGTTCCGAGCCCGAAAAGGCGATCGATCACGGTTTTGTGCACGCGAACGTCGTCTACGCGAATCAGTTCGGTCTGGTCAATAGTCAGGCGAAGGATCCCCCGATCGAGAAAGAGTCTTTCATCGGTTAACCGATACCGTGATCCGTAGATTCGCAGAAGCAGCCATCCGCCCAGGAACAGAGCGGACAAGAGGATGGGTATCCCCGCCACGTACCACGCCGCGGCACCCGAAAGCGCATCGATCCGCGCGATCAGCACGGCGTACAGGATGGCGGCGGCGAGCCAGAGCCCCATTCCGCCGCCATGGTGGAGCCAATGGGTCCGCCCCGCCCAGAGGTCGTGTTCGGGGGTCTTGGAGGTGGAAGCGGCCTGACTCGGTGCGAGCCGGGGCTCCTGGCGAGTCTCGTTCACTTGTGGTTCCTGGTCCATGGGGTACCCCTGAAAGAGAGCCCTTGATCGTTTCAGACGAACGCGGAAGCCTATCCTATCGCGGAGCGGTCCGGTTGGCACCTGTGCAGCCGCCTTCGGGCGACCCCGACGTGTCGGCCGACCGCCGTCCGGACCCGGGGGCTGGCCGCTCTCAGAAGTGGAAATTCCCTGGATTTTGGGGGGTTGATTGCGGGTTGCAGAACGGTTCCGGCCGATGTAACAAATCCTTGTGAAATCGGCTTGACGAGGGGGCGCGTCCCACTAGACTGCTGGCGCGCTTCGCC
>CAZBFW010000621.1:0-3101 GCA_964491135.1 uncultured Phycisphaeraceae bacterium
CACCCTATCCTACACTCTTTCCCTACACGACGCTCTTCCGATCTGATCTCGATGTGAATCTGGTCCAGTTCGGCCGGCGTCACCGGGTTGTCCACGAATCGCTGGTCCTGGCAGGCGTAGATCGCGTTGCGAATGACCGCTTCATACAGCGGGCCCGTGGCTTCCATATTCCCGATACAGCCGCGCAGCACGCCGTGGTTTTCCAGAGTCACGAAGCACGCCCCGTCCGCACGCGCTGCTTCCGGAAGCTCGCCCGGAGAGAACTTCTCGAGTCGCTCTTTGTTCAGATGCGCGGTTACAGTCTGACGGGCCAGCTTCAGCAGGGCGCTGCGGACGTCCGCGGGCAGCGTGAATCCCCGCGGTACGTAAACAAACGACTGGTACGTTACGCTGTTGGTGTAATCGCCGGTCATCCGGCCGGAGGTGTCGAACCCGGTGCGGACCGCCGATGCCCCCCCCTGCGTCGCCAGCAGTCGCATCAGCAGCAGGATTGAGCGCCGACCGCAAATGGTGTCCTTCGTTTGGGCCAGGTAGTCGAAAAACCCGTCATAGTCCGCGTTCAGCAGCGGCTTGGCGGCCTCCCGGGCCTGGATTCGCAGCTTCTCCGGCACGTCGTCCGCAAAAGGAACGTAGTTGAAGTTTCGTCCGTAGTGCGTGAAGTCGCTGCTGACCACGACCAACGTGTCGTCACCCACCCACGGCAGGAGGGTGTTGGCAGCTTCCGTGCATTCCGCGCTGCTCAGCTCGCCCACCATCAGCGGTACCAGCCGAAACGGACTGATCGTACGCTGCAGGAACGGCAGTTGAAGCTCCAGCGAGTGCTCCTGCCGATGCAGGCCGGGCGTGGATGTGAACAGCGGACACTTCAACAGCGCGGCGCACACCTCCGCGTCCAGGGGAATCTTCCCCAGCGGCGTTTCGTAGGCCGTGTACTCCATCGGCACGTCGATGCCGTGCTGGAACGCGGAATGCCGGTGGCTGAACGCCAGCACGATCACTCGCTTGTACGACAGGCCCTTGACCGCCTTGTACGCCATGCAGGCCACCGGCGCACTCCACTGGTAACCCGCGTGCGGGGCGATGATGGCCCGCGGCCTGCCGGACGGCAGTTCATTCGGCGCCGCCCGCTCGATCAGGTCATCAACAAGTTTGGACAGGGCCTCCGCGTCGCCCGGGTACCACATCCCGGCACAGTCCGCCGGCCGGACCTGCTCGGTCGGCTCGTCCGCTCCCGCGACCGGCCCGCGCAGCATGACCGCGACGGCGGGCACGGCCAGCGTCCACAACGCTCGACGGAGAAATCGTTTGCACCCCATGACCCCACCTCCTGCCTTCTCGCCCTCTACCGGGAGTATACCGGATTGGGGACGGGCTTCCCACCGCGAGCCCACCGGGCCGGCCGGCGCCGCGGAACCGAGTCGATTGCAGCGTTTCGGGGGAAAGGGCTACGTTGCCGTTGGAAGGCGAGCAAAGACGGGGCCCAGCGATCAGCGGGGTGGGGCGGTGGAGCCGCGAACGACCATTTCCGCCGAAAGCTGCACCACGCGCGGCTGGCTGCTGCCGCCGACGATGGCGTCCCTCACCATGCGGTAGGCTTCCGCCGCCATCTCCTGCAGCGGCTGCCGCACCGTGGTCAGGGGCGGATCCAGAAGTGGCGCTGAGGCCGGGTCGTCAAAGCCGACCACGGAAACGTCGTCGGGCATGGACAGGCCGGTGCGACGAATCACCTGCATCGCGGCCATGGCCAGATAGAAACCGCCTGCGACGACGGCCGTCGGACGGTCCGGATCCCCCAGCCGCCGTTCCATCCGCGTCCGCGTGTCCTCGTCCAGAATGACGCTGTCCTTCGAGATGAACGAGTCGCGGTCGCCCAGGGGGATGCCGTGAACGGCCAGCTCCATGGCCGCTCCGGCCGCCCGGTCCCGCGCGTTGCTCAGGTTTGTCGGGCCCGACAGAACCAGAAACCGCAGGTGCCCCAACTCGATGAGGTGCCGAACGGCCTGCCGGGCGCCTCGGAAGTTGTCGCAGTCCACCGTGGCGACCTCGGTGTTGGGAAACGCCCCGCCCAGGACCACGACGGGGTAGTGCCGTGCGAACCGCTCCACCTCCGCCTGGGCTTCCAGGGCCGGGTGGATGCAGATGGCGCCGGTGTCGCCGTTCTTGCGGGCCCCCCGCATCTCAAACTCATCGTGGAAGTAGAATTCCACCTGGTATTCGTCGGCCCGGGCCTCGCGGCGCAGGCCTTCGATGATGGTGCTGTGGTAATAGTCGTTGAGGTTGACGTTGCGATCCAGCACGATGCCGATGGCCACGTGCGGCCGCCCGTCCCGGCGAATATCCACGTCGTCCCGGACGTACGTGCCCCGGCCCACCTCGCGGCGCAGCCAGCCGGACTCCACCATGCGCTCCAGCGCCTTGTGCGCCGTGATCAGGCTCACGTCCACGAGGCTGCTGATCTCCTTCGTCGAAGGGAGCTTGCAGCCAGGCGGAAGCGACCCCGCCCGAATGGCGTCAATGAGGATACGCTGCGTCTGCAGGTACTTCGGCGTCGGGTCCTTGATGTTCACCTTCTGGAACACGAACACGCCCTCCCGGAATTCCACGTCCTGAACGCGAGCATTCCGCGCCCTCTTCCCCAGGGCATCTGCGAAGATCTTGCCGCCTTTGTGGGACCGGCTTTCCAGCCGGTCTCTCTGTGGGACCGGCTTCCCAGCCGGTCTTCCCAGTCTCCAGTCTCTCGCTTCCAGTTCTCCAGAGCCTGCGGGACCGTCCCGGCGCGCCGGGATCCAGCCGGTCTCTCTCTGTGGGACCGGCTTTCCAGCCGCCCTTCCTGTGGGACCGGCTTTCCAGCCGGTCTCTCTCTGTGGGACCGGCTTTCCAGCCGGTCTCATCACCCGGAGAAGACTTCCTGGAAGACGGCAAAATCGTCCAGGTCTATGTCATCATCCCGGTCCGCATCCAGGCACCGGCACGCATCCTGGTCCACCGGCGGCCCCGGCCAGGGCTGGTCGGGTCCGGCCAGGCAGTCGGCCAGCTTCGCATAATCGCCCAGGTCCACGAATCCGTTGCCGTCGATGTCCTGCTGGGGATCATTACAGAGC
>CAZBFW010000622.1:0-3094 GCA_964491135.1 uncultured Phycisphaeraceae bacterium
CGAGGATGACCACGGCGATCATGAGCTCGGCCAGCGAGAACGCCCGGCGGCGCCGTGGCGGCCGATGAGTGGCTTGCGTTGTCATGAACACGTTCCGCATCATGGTTTTCAGCCGACCCCGAAGGACCGGCCTCTTTTGTGGGACCCCGGCGCGCCGGGGCCGCCGGGATTCCAGCCGGTCTTACTCTCCCACCGGCCCCCGCACGATGTCGCCGGTCAGCCGGCTGACGTAGTACGGGATCGCCTTTTCCCGGAGGAAGTCTCGCCGGGCCGCAGCGTCCGGCAAGTCCCAGTAATACGTCCCATCGTACACCAGCACGCCATCCACGCAGGGGAAGTTCAGCGCCGTCACGCCGCCGGACACGTCGGCCGCCACCAGGTTCTCCAGCCGCGAGGCGGAACCGTCGTACAGCGCGATAAATGACTGCGGGGTTCCGGTCGCGTCGTAGTACCGGACGGCCGGCATCGCGCTTCGGGCCAGCAGGCCGGTGCGGTCCTTCGGCGGGATATCGACCGGATTGTAGTCCCGATCGTAAACCAGCACGTTTCGCCCGACGCGCAGGCGTCCGTCCGGGCCGAAGACCAGCGAGAAGAAGTTGCAGTGCCGCTGGTTGCCTCTGCCCGTGGCGGGCGGGGACGCGAAGACGTCCTTGTTATTCAGCTCCCACTCGTTCCAGGTGGACGGATCCCTGGCCAAGCTGTACTCGTCCACGACGTTCCGCGGGCAGACCCGAAAAGGCGGCGGGACGCGATAGATCATCCCATCGGTGACCTCGAACACGTCCGCCACGACGTTGAGCTGGTCGATGGTGTCGGGCTGGCCTTTGACCTTTCGCACAGGCCGGATGGGGGCGATCTTCTGCTCGTCTCCGTCCATGTAGAAGAACAGGCCCCGTTCGCCCCCCGTGCGGGCCTGCATCTGGGTGGAGCGGATCGCGCCGGAGACCACGATTTCCGCCTGCGACTCCAGCCGCTGGTCCCACATTTTCGTGACGCCCGGCCCGACAATGCCGAGGATCAGCAGAATGATGGCCACGACCACCAGCAGCTCGACCAGCGTGAACGCGCGGCGTCCCCGCACCGCGTCCCGTCGGGTCGCGTTTCGGGTCAGATTGTCGCGTTCGACGTGCATCGGCGGCTCCCGTTACGGCTGAACCAGCTTCTTCTCCAGATCCTCGACGCTGTAGATATTGCCGTGGTTGTACTTGTTGTTGATTCTGTGGTCGTTGTTGAAATGGAAGTCTGTCACGAGGTCCTGGGCGGCTCCGGAGGTCACCAGTTCGCTGTTCGGTTGTTGCTCGGCACCGTCCGGGCCGTACGACACGAAGACCGGCCGGCCGTTGCTGAAGTTCCGGATCAGGTGGCTGGAGAATTCCGCGCGGCGGCCGCGTTCCGAGGAGGATCCGCTTCCTTCGGACGCGCTCCGCGTGGAGAAGTACGCCAGGGGATTGCCCCAGGAATCCAGGAGATACTCCAGCGGCTCGTCGATTTCCGGGTTGAAGGTGTTGTCCTTATTCACGTCCCAGTAGTCGGTCGGTGTCCCGCTGTCGTCGAGCAGCTTCACCTTGAACCGCGAGTCGATCCGGTCCAGCGTGGCCTCGGCCTCCGGGCTGCCGCCGAGATGCCGGACGGCGAGGTTCATGGCCCGGACGTCCTTGTGCTCCAGAGAATCCCAGGCGCTCTTGGGAAATACAGTGCGGCTGATCCTCACGCCGGTCGGATCGTCGTTGGGATTGGGGATATCCAGGAAAGCGTCCAGCTCATCGGGCGGGTAGCCGCCGTAGCGAGTCACGAACTCCTGCTTGCGACCGAGGGTGCGCGCGCTGTCCTCCTTGAACTGCTCGGCGGCCGTGTCCAGGATGGACAGCAGCGTTCGCGTGTCGCGTGCCCGTGCGCTCTCGACCGCCCAGGAGCCGATGCCCACCACCAGCCCCAGGAGGATGACGAGAACCGCCACCACCATCAGTATCTCCACCAGGGTGAATCCGCGCCCGGCGTGCAGCGTCGTCATCGCGAAGGAAGGCCGGATTGACGAACGTGGGGGCCGCATGATCACTTCCCCCAATTCTTGATGTCGTCTCTGGTGCCGAAGACGCCGTCGGGCCCTGCGGAAATCAGCAGGAAGCGATCCGGGTTGTACGGAGCCGGCCGGGCGCTGACGGACGGATCCAGGATGAACGCGGCGAAGCCCACTTGGGTCCCCAACAGGTGTTGACCTTTCGGTGCCTTGTTCGTCAGATGCTCATTGTCTCGCCAGTCGTAGATACCGACCTCCGGAGTGCTGCCGCTGATATCCGTCAGCATCAATGTCGCTCCCCGGCGTGCGCGGTAGTAGAGGATCGGGTTGTCAAACTTGTCCACGAAGACGGGCAGGTCCCAGGCCGAGCCGGGCGCGTCGGCCAGGTCCGTCGACAAATCGGCCCAGGTGGCGGCTGCCCCGCTGACGACGGTTGTCGGGGCCATTCTGTTCAACGCGACCAACTCCCGGCACGTTTTGGTTGTCGTGTTGGGATCGACCATGCTGCCGTAGCGAGGTCGCACCGGCTTACCGCTGTCGAGGCAGTAGGCGCCGGGCACGCCGCCGCTGGGGATGTTCGCATGTTGATCGTCCCACCAGCCGTTCTGACGGTTGTAGTCGACAAAGCCGGGTGTGCCTTCCGGAAGCTTGTCTGCGCCCAGCATGGCGAACACAAGAAGCTGCGCTCCCGACACGTGAGTCGTCGCGGGCGCCGAACCGCTGCCTCTGTACAACGGGTTGGTGATCTTCCAGTGGTCGTCGTTACCGCCCGTGCTGTTGTCGCTGCACGAGGGCGGGTAGGCCCCGCCGATGGTGTTCTCCCCCCGGAACGTCTCGCAACCCGCATCCAGGGCCCGGATGGTCGTCCGGGTCGCGGCCGCCTTAGCCTGCGTGCGGACCTTGTTCAGTGACGGGACCAGAATCGAGATCAGCAGCGAGATGATGGCCACCACCGTGAGCAGTTCGACGAGGGTGAAGCCGCGGTGCCGGGCGTGACTCCGCGCCGGGCCGGGCCGGGGAACCGTGATTGCCTTGCCAGTATGCATCGCGCCGTCCTTTTCAAAAAGGGGCCTGCAG
>CAZBFW010000623.1:0-3080 GCA_964491135.1 uncultured Phycisphaeraceae bacterium
AGAAGTTCCCGTCGGAGCGCGTCCGGCTGCAGCCCGGCGAGAAGCTGATTCTGTACAGCGACGGGCTGGAGCTGGCCTTTCACCCGCAGGACAACCGCGCGGACGAATTCACGTTCTACCGCGAAGCGTTCCGCGAACTGTGCGCGATGCCGGCCTCCGACATCGTGGACCACCTGAATCGCCGGCTGGACGACCAGCACGGCTCACTCAACCCCCGTGACGACGTGACGGTGGTCGTGGCCGAGGTCCTTCCGTCCTGACGAATAAAAGCCCGCCCGCAGGGTCAACTGCGGGCGGGCACACACGTTTCCAGCCAGATGCAAAGCGACGCGGTTCGGGTCACTCCGTATGAGGCGTAACGTCACCCGGCACGCGCGGCATGACCTGGTACGCATCGCTGAAGATCGCGCAGACACCCACGATGTCCACCGGTCCGCCGGGGATGGTCGTTCCCACGATGGGCAGGGCGCCCAACTCACCGTTGGCGATGCGGCACGTCAGCGTGGCCGTCGGGTCATTCGCGTCGGTGATAATGTAGTTACCATACGTGAAGACCTGCCCGACCTGCAACGGGTCAAACGTCACGTTCTGAATGACGATGAGCGTGTTCAGATACTGAGCGTTGGTCGGGTACCCGTCCTTCAGGTCGGCGATCGAAAGCGGGAAGGGCGTCGGCACGCCTGGCGATGCCAGCCATTCGATGGTGAACGGCCGGCCGATTTCGAGCGTATGGAAGTAGTCCTCGAGAATGCCGGTGATCTTGATCTGGTCACCGGCCGAGGCCACGGCCAGCAGCGGGTCGATGTCGGCGTTGGGGCCGTACACGGTCAGGCCGGCGACGCCCGTGGGGTCCTGAATATGGAAGTTCTTCGAATTCGTCGAGCTGATCAGGTCGTAGTCGTTGTTGATGATGGCGCCGGTGATGCAGACGGGCCTCGTTTCAGGATAGGTCACCGATACCTCGGCAATGCTGACGCAGGTGCACGGATTCGGGTCGCACGGAACATCCGCGCCGCCGTACACGCCGCCGTTGGAGTTGCAGTCCTTCTGGGTCGTGTAGAGGCACACCTCGGCCGGCCAGACGCAGCACGCACCGCGCGGCGTCGTATCCGTGCAAGTGTACTGCTGGAATAGAGCGAAATCAGCCAGGTCCACGTGCCCGCTGCCGTTCAGGTCCCAGACCTCGCAGCCGGTGGAGACCGGCGCCACGGGGCCGGTCAGGCAGTCGACGAACGCGACGATGTCCATGCAAGGGACCCCCGCGCCGCGCCAGGTGCCTCCCTGGTTCCGCACGCATTCGTATTCGGTGACGTCCGGCACACACGTGCCGTTCTGCAGGCAGCAGGCCCCGGTGGCCGCCCCGCCGTCGAAGTTGGCCTCACCCGGTGTCTGGTTCGGGGTCTCCGTCCAGGTCCCGCCGTCGGGGATGCGCTGCAGCGAGTTCGCGTCCGTGTCGACCACGTCTATGATGGGAAGGAACGTCCCGTTTGCCAGGCCGTTCACGGCGGTGAAGCCGGGGAACCCGGGGTCGGCGTCGTAGGAAAACGCCTCCACCACCACTCCGTTATTCAGAAGAACGATGCCGTCGCCCATGGTGCCGCCGTTCTGAATGCCGTTGGTCGTCCAGGCCACGAAATTGACGTTCGGCACCAAGGCCGACCCGACCACGTAGTACCCCTGCGGGGGGATGGAATCGGTCGTCGGCAGGGTCACCGTCCGGTACAGCTTGCCGGAATCGTTTCCATTGAAGAATTCGATCGTCCAGCCGTTCAGGGACACGGCCGTGGTCCCGGAGTTGTACAACTCCAGGAACTCTGTGGTATCGGTGCTGACCTCGTCGTACTCCAGCTCGTTGATGATCAGGTCTGCAGATGCCGGTCCTCCCAGCAGGAGGGCGGCCAGGGCGGCCAGGCCGCATCGTGTCCACGGTTTGCTTCTCATCGTCAGAACCTCCTTCACTTGTATGCACTCAGGAAAAACCCTTCACTTCCGCCGCCAGGCACACGGTCCGCCGAGACGGCGACCCGGCCACGCGGGTTGCCCGGCCTACGCGGCCGCGGCGTGCCTGAATCACTCTATTCTGTTGCGAGGTGCAGGAGGTGGCTTCTATTCCCCGCCACGCCCGATCCCGCACGCGCTACTCTGATCGGTTGCACACGTTGCCCATGTGCTCCCGTCGTCTTTCGACCCATGCTACGGAATCACGGTTCCGTAGGGCACGCTGACCATGCCCTCCGTGTTGGTGTTCACGATGGCTCCCTTGGGATACCACAGCCGGGCGTTCCGGGAAGCGCGATCCACCAGAGCTTCCGCGTGACCATCGAAGAAGACGGCATTGATCGCGCCACGGTTGCCGCGGCAGTCGGTGCCGGGCCGACCCCGACCGCCACGATGCCGGTACGACAGGCCCAGGTTCTTCCCGTTGGCCGGCGATCCTCTTGTGATCGTCAGGCCGGCCCAGTTCTGGCTCCCGTTTCGCACTCCGTACGCCGTCGAGCCGCTCCACCACGCTCCGGAACTGGTGAACGATCCGAAGTCCACGGCAGCGGGACCGATGTCGTGATCGAGCATGCCACTTCCCGTGAGGTACCGCGTACCGTCGGCAACGAACACTTTCTCCGACAGGTTCCCAACGCGAGAGACCATCGAGACGTATTTCTGTGAAGGTGCCTCCCAATTCTGCGGGGAAATGATCACGGGCACGGAGCCGACCATCTGGTTCTCGTACAACTTTCCCCAGTACTGGAACTGCACCGGCATCAGAATGCTCAAGGCGGTCCACGGTTCCAATGCCTGGAAATCGGCCAGGTCGGCCGGAGGCGAGCTGTAATAGAGCACGGACCGAATGCCGACCTGAGCCGGGCAGCGAAACCGCTCCTGGATCAGCCGCATGCGCTCCGCCCGGTTGTTCGGCAGCTTGATATCCTGGGACAGCAGCGGCGTGGCCCAGTCATGCCGCTGCACGGGCACATCCGGCCGGCGGAGCGCGTCGAGTGACGGGCTATTGCCGAGGGCCCTTATGCGAACGCCCGTCGTGTTCATCCCGGGAATCCAGTCGTTGTTATCCGTCGTGTAATTGC
>CAZBFW010000624.1:0-3077 GCA_964491135.1 uncultured Phycisphaeraceae bacterium
GGTGGAAGAAGACGCACTGGCCGACCACGCTGAAGGCACAGATTCGTGCTTCCTCTTCCGACGTATCGTCCCCCATCAGGTCCTGCACGATGGCCACAAGCTGCTGAAGCTGCGGGCGATACGAACGTTCAACGACCGGCTCCAGTGCCTCGCTGGGATCGACCAGTTCACGGGCCATCAGCCTGGCGTACCAGCCGGTGCGTCCGGCACCAAATATACGGCCAAGCAGGCGTCGCACCAACTCGTGGAGCCGTTGTTCGGGCGTCAGCCCGGCGCCAAAACCTACGTCGATGGGATGCTCTTCGTTCGTGCACCGGTCGGCGAACTCCAGCACGGCCGCATACAGGCGTTCCATGTCTCCAAAATGGTCGTGGACGGCCGCCACGTTGGAGCCTGCCCGCCCGCAGATCTCCCGGATCGTCGCATGGTGGAACCCAAGCTCCGAAAAGACCTCGCCCGCGGTCATCAGCAGCCGCTCTCGGGTGCTCTGGTTGTCCTGGTCCGCTCGTTCCATACTCCTGGTCGCAAACCTCCGTTTCAAACAATAGTATAAAGCGCATGTTTGACGAAGGCAAGTAAGGATCTGTCGGATTGGTTATTCCTTGTTCTATAACGGGTTACATCTCATCCCGCCGCTGGCCCGCCGGTGTCGCCTCATCCCTCTGCTGCGGGACCGGCTTTCCAGCCGGTCGGGCCTTTGCCACCCACCTGGAGTACAAGCTTTCCAGCCGGTCAGAGCCAGGTCACCCACCTGTGGGACCGGCTTTCCCGCCGGTCGGGTCCCCTCGTCGGACGTGCTGAAAGTCTGGTCAGCACCCTGTTGAATCCACCTCGTATTCGCTACCCCACCTCGAAGATTCACCCTGTCTGACCGAGCCGGCGAGCATATCGCAGGTGTTTGCCGGTTGGCGTTTGCCTGGGGAAGCGGCCAGAATGACCGGGCCGCCGTGCCGGTGGACCTGAATGATGCCGCGGGGTCAGCCAGAACGGCCCATAGAAGGATCCTCCGTACATGTCGAAAGCTCCGCACCACACGCTTCGTTTCGTAGGGCTGGCCAGCCTTGTGTTTGGTGGGCTCGGGCTGTGGTACAACGCGCACACTCTTTTCGCTCCCATGCCGCCCCGAGCAGACGAGCCCCACTACGCCGTCGTGCTCTACGCCATGTCTGCCCTGTGGATTGGCTGCTATCTGCTGCTACTTTTCGTGGGGATTCAGTTTCTTCGACTCCGGGCGTCTGCACTTCGCCTCCTTGTGGGTGTGATGGTGTTTGAGGTGGCGTACTGCTTCTGCATCATCTTCTTCTGGTCCGTTTCCGAGTTCGGGGACAGCGTGGCGGGCGCGACGGGCGTATCGTCTGGCGGCGTGATGTTCCAGTTCATGACCCTATTTCCGATATGGGGACCACTCCTGGCGAGTTGGGCGAGCAGGGACATCCAGATGCTCTCCGCGGGCGAGGAGGGGAGCGCCTGGGTGGAGGAGCCGATCGCTTTGCCTGGCGATTGGGTCTGGGCGGGTGTCGTGTTCATTTTGACCTACGCTGTCGTGGCGGGCAGCGTAGGCGTGAGCTGCATTCTCCTGTCTCGAGGCTCGGATGCATCCCTGTCAGGCGGACGGGTCGTCATTCTGGTTCTGAGCGCAGGCAATGCGCTGCTCTCTGTTCGGAGGCGCAGGAGAAGTCGCTTGGCGCAGCGCCAACGTCTGTGCGATCAGCGGTTGTCGGCCGGTTTCTGCCCGCGCTGCGAGTACAACTTGACCGGCCTGCCCGAGCCTCGTTGCCCGGAGTGCGGGCTCCGGTTCGAGGAGGTTCTGAAGGGCGGACGGGAGGACGAGCGTCAAGACACAGCAAGGCAGGAATACACGAACGCAAGAGCCGATAGCGAACCGCGTCGGCCCGCGAAAGCGGACCCTACGAGGTAACGCCAGTCGGTGGTACAGTCTGCAGCCGGCGTCTTGACGGGGCTGAACGTCCGACGCGACGGAGGAGATTGGCCCAGTGTCACGAACCAGCCTCGTTGTGTTAGGATGCGCGTCATGACCGTGGCGGTGGAGCGGCGGCAGGCGTGTGTTCCGCGAGGTGAGGATGACCGTTCCCCAGGAACTCCCGCGGCGATGGCAGGACTTTCATGATCTGCCGTATCGGCCCGAGGTATCGGTGTTTCCGGACCGGGCTCCGCGGGTTTCGGGCGAGGACCGCGTGGACGCGGACACGGGCCTGGTCTGCCCGCGATGCAAGTACAGCTTGCGGGGAATCGTCGCGCGGTACTGTCCGGAGTGCGGGTTTATTCTGGAATACGAGCCGGTGACCGTGTTCGCGGCGGCCAGCGTCTCGCTGATCTGGACGGCCAGGTTCGTGCTGAATGGGGTCCAGATTTCGAACATGGTTGTGGTGGGTGGCTGCGACCCTTTCACGTCTCTGCTGGGGACGGAGAGCATGCCGCACGTCATGGTGCCGATGAAGTTCTATCATGAGGCCGTTGAGTTGCTGGACGGCGTGTTTGGAGGACGCTGCTTCCCACCGGGTAAAGAACCCTCAAGACCGCTGCCCGGACAAGACTGGGTTTGTTCGGCCTGCAAAGAGGCAAACCCGGGCACCTTTGAGGTCTGCTGGCATTGTTGCCAGGTTCGCCCGACGGACGCCGGTGCAGCGGGGACACCCGAGCGCGGGCCCACATAAACCGGGTCGTGGGCTCTCGTGTGGTACCAGCATTGCCGGCGGCTGGCGTCTTGCCCGCGTGAGGAAAGCCGCGGAAAGTGTGGCGGCAAGGCGACCATCGGATCTCCATCAGAAAGGGAAAGGCAATCGTGTTTTGCAGAGAGAAGATCGCGCGTCATCGGTACATGCTCGGGTTGGCCATCGTAAGCGGCGCCTTGGCGGTTGCGGGCTGCGCCACGCCGCGGACCGGCCGTGCGGCACTTCAGCGGCAGCTAAACGCCCTCTTTGACGATCCCCGCTTCTCGGAGGCGTACTGGGGCGTCCGCGTGGAGACGCTCGACGGGAAGGTCCTGTACGACCGACTTGGCCACAAGCAGTTCATCCCCGCGTCGAACCTCAAGGTGTTCACCACGGCCGCCGCGC
>CAZBFW010000625.1:0-3074 GCA_964491135.1 uncultured Phycisphaeraceae bacterium
GCCAGCCGATTGTGGTGCGGGGCGTGATGAAGCCGATCAGCACTCTGCTGCAGGGGCGAGACAGTATCAGTCTGATCACGCGACGGCCGGAGCGATCGGACTACGAGCGCAGTGATGTCTGCGCCGTTCCGGCGGCCAGCGTGGTGGCGGAGGCCGTCGTGGCGTTCGAGGTTGCCCGGGCCTTTCTGGAGAAGTTTGGCGGGGATACGCTGCGGGAGGTCCGGACCGCGTATGAGCAGTACCTGGCCGCGGCCCGGACCCTGGGAGAATGAGCGGGCGCTTGAGGTGCATCATGCTGCGCCATCGAATTGCTCTGCTGGCGTTCTGCGTGTTGCTGGTGACGGGCTCTTTCTCCGTCACGCTGGCGTACGCTCTGCACTTGCGCAGTGATTCATACCGTGAATCCGCGGAGAAGCGCCTTTCGGCCCTGCTGAACATGCCGGTGGACATCGGCCGCATCCGTCCGCTTTCGCTTTCCAGCAGTCGCTTCGAGCACATACGGACGTGGTTGCCGGGGCGGGCGCAGCAGGTCTTCACGTGTGACCAGGCCCTGTGGCGGCAGACGGGACGCGAGGCGGACGTCACGTACGCTCTGGACATCCACGACGGCTGGCTTCTCGTGGGCACCGGATCGTGGGGCCGGTCCGAATACAATGCGATCCTGGCTTCCGGCCTGGGGCATGATTTCGCCTCGCTGCGGCTGCGGGAGATCCACCTGGACAACCTGGATTTCCGCTGGGACCACCCCTCGTTCCAGCTTTCCGCGCGAGGCGCCGGAGGCGTCATTCTCTTCGATGACGACGGCATTGGCACGGCCGCGCTCAACTCGCGGCAACTGAACGACCACTCGTCATCCGAGCCCATCCACATTCACGCGCGCTTTGTGCCTGGCGCCGGCTTGCGCTTCGAAGAAGTGGTGCTGGACGTCCCGCGAATTCCACTTCCCGTGCTGGGCCTCGAGACCCTGCTGCGCGGCCCCGTTACGGAGGGCACGTTTGCCGGCCGCCTGACCTATCGGGAGACGGACGAGCAGCGTCTCTCGCTCAGCGGGGACGTCTCGGGTGGACGACTGGATGAGCTCACCCGGCAGGTCATCGGCGGACCGTTTGGCGGCCGCATGGACGTGACACTGGACGAGGCGTCCTTCGTCGGGCGGCGTCTGGCTGCGCTGCGCTTCCACGGTCGCCTGGAGGATGTAAGCCTTCACGACCTGATCCCGGCACTCCGCACGGGTGGCGGAACGGGTCGTTTGCAGCTTGACGTGGCCCAGTGCGAATACGTCGACGGACGACTCCGGCGCTTCTCCGCCGCCGGGGAAGCGCAAGGCCTGCCGCTGGCCGCCATCACGGACTACCTCGGCTACGGGCGTGTCACCGGCACCGTCGATCTGCGCATCCATTCCCTGCTGGTCGATCACGACCGGCTCCGCGCCGCCGACATTGATCTGATCGCGACGCCGCCGCCCGACCGGCCCGGAACCATCGACAAGGAGGTCATCCGCCGGGCCCTGCAGCAGCTTCTGGGCATTGACGCCGCACCCGTGCTGCCGGATCAGGTTGAGTATACACGGCTTGGAGTCAAGCTGCTGCTCTCCGGTGAGCAACTGACCGTACGGGGGACCCACGGTCCCGACGGGCGGACCATCCTCACCGTCAAGCTGGCCGGGCGGGAATGGGGCCTCCTGAAGCAGCCGGAGCGAGCGTTTGAGGTCGGTGATCTCCTGGCCCTCGTCCGCCAACGCGTCGAGCAGTACGACTATGATGAAATCGAGACCTGGTGGACTCGCCAGCACGAGCCGTAGCCGCGCAGTCGCGACGGCCGGCGGTCAGGGAAAGGCCGCCTCGAACAGGGTGGGCCAGACGCCGACGCGCGATCGGGGAACGAAGTCGTCCGGCTCTTCGTAGATGAATGACAGGTCCTCGCGGCGGAACGATCTCGCCCGCACGGATTCGTCTTCCCCCAGGAGCATGGGCCCCTCGAGGGCGTGGTTCGGCAGCCGACGGTTGCCCTTGTCGAATGCGATCACCACGTGGGGTGCGAGCGGGAACTCACGATTGTACTTCACGACCACCGCGTACCGCCCGTCGATCAGGCGGATTTTTGCCCCGATGGGGAACGGCTGGATGAGCCGGGCGAAGCAGCGGATCAGCACCGGGTCGTAGAAATGCCGCGACTCCCCGACGGTCATGTCCCACAGGACCCGTACGGAACTGCGAGCCTCCCGGTAGACCCGCTGCGCCGTGGCGGCGTCGTACGCGTCCGCGATCCGCACGATGCGGGTGAAGACGTGGAGCTTGTCGCCGGGAATGCCCTGCGGATAGCCCGTGCCGTTGAAGTTCTCGTGGTGCGTGCGGACGATCATCTTCGCCGTGGGAGAGAATTCGTCCGGGAGCATGTTGGCCCCGGCTTCCGGGTGCTCGCGCAGGGCCTGCCAGTCGTCCGGGGTCAGCGGTCGGTCCTGAACGAACAGATCCGCCAGCGGCATCATGCCCACGTCCATCAGCATGGCGCCGAGCCCCAGGGGCGTCAGGCTGGTCGTCACCTTGTACTCAAGCTGCCGGGCAATCGACTGCCGCTGACGCTCTTCGGACACGTACTTCTGGGCGGCGCTGCCCAGCATCATGCTGAGGAAGAACACGTTCCCCGCATGCTCGCTGAGGTAGTTGTCCGAGTTCATGAAGCTGTTCAGCAGGGCCGCGGACGTGGGGTTGTCCTGCAGGTATCGAATCACCTCCGCCACCGACTCCTGGATTGCCGAGACGCTCACTCCCTCCAAAGTCGTTTGCTGCGTGAATCGGACCTGAACCTGCGACATGCAGTCGGCGATTTTGCCCTGGGCCGTCTGGGCCACTTCACGCTCGCGAGAGTCGTCTTCGAACTCCACGGCGTAGTCGAGCTGGGGATCACCGATCTTGACCGTAGCCTTGGGAAACTTCTTCTGGAGGGCCTCGATGTCATGGCCCGCCAGCTCCGTGCCCGCGGCCAGCATGATCCGGCTGCGATAGACGAAGGGCTCCGCAAGCATCATGCCCGGCTGCAGTTCGTCCACTCGGATCAGGAGCGGCATGCTGACT
>CAZBFW010000626.1:0-3064 GCA_964491135.1 uncultured Phycisphaeraceae bacterium
CCATGCCGTATTTCTCCAGGGCCGGCACGGTGTCCTCCTCAAACTTCGTGCGGGCAACCAGGCTGTACTGCGGCTGCTCCACCTGTGGGCGGTAGAGGTTGTGCTTGTCACAGAACTCGCAGACCTTCTTGATCTGCTTGCCTGTCCACTCGCTGGTGCCCCAGTAGAGGACCTTGCCCTGGTGGACCAGGTCGTCCATGGCCCGGGCCGTCTCTTCGATGGGCGTGTGCTCGTCGAACCGGTGACAGAAGTAGAGGTCCAGGTAGTCCGTGCCGATGCGTTCCAGGCTCCGCTCCACCGACTCGACAACGTGCTTGCGGGACAGGCCGCGGTCGTTCACGTCGTCGCTCATGGGGAAGAACACCTTGCTGGAGATAACCAGCCGGTGCCGCGGCAGGTCGGACAGAATGGAACCCATGAGCCGCTCGGCGTTGCCCCGGCCGTAGGCGTCGGCGATGTCGAAGAAGTTCACCCCGGCGTCATACGCCGCGTAGAGGATGCGGCGGGCGGTCCGTTCGTCGGTGAGGCTCTCGCCAAACGTGGTCCAGCCGCCGAGGCTCAGCAGGCTGACTCTCGTGCCGCATCGGCCCATCGGGCGGTAGTCCATCTTCGGTGTTTGCATGGCAGTCTCCCGCGAGTTATGAATTCCGGGGGTGCCGTTGGCCCCGGCCGCGTCCAAGTGACCGGAAGCGCTCGCCGGTGTCAAGCCGGCGCGCTCGGTCGGCGGCCGTGGGACGCATGTGCAAAGGAGGCCGAGCCATCGACGGATCCGTGGCCCGAATTCTGGACGCCAACGCGAACCGGGCTCGCGAGGCCGCCCGCGTGCTGGAGGACTACGCCCGCTTCGCTCTCGACGACGCAGATCTCAGCGGGCAGGCCAAGAGCATTCGGCATGAACTGGGCGCGACCCTGGAACGGGCCGGGCTCGCGAATGCCGTGCGCAATCGCGACATCCTCCAGGACGTGGGCCGCAACATCCAGACCGAGCGCGAGTACCGCCGGGAGAGCACGGCCGACGTGATCATCGCCGCGGCGGCACGGCTTAGCGAGGCGCTCCGCGTGCTCGAGGAGTACGGCAAAACGATCGACGCGGGGCTTGGCCGGGCGTTCGAACAGCTTCGATACCGGGGCTACGAACTGGAGCGGCGAATACGGATCGGCCTGGAGGCCACCCGCCGATTCGGCCACGTCCGGCTCTACGTGCTGCTGACCGAATCGCTCTGCTCGGGCGATTGGCTCGAGACCGCCCGGGCCGTCATCGACGGCGGCGCCGATTGCCTGCAACTTCGTGAGAAAACACTGCCCGACGACGAACTACTGAAGCGGGCTCGACTCCTGGCCGCGCTCTGCCGGGAGCACGGCGTGCTGTTCATCATGAACGACCGGGCCGATCTGGCCATCGCCGCCCATGCGGACGGCCTGCACGTCGGGCAAGAGGACCTTCCCGTGGCCGAGGCACGGCGCGTTCTGGGCCCGGGGCCGCTGGTCGGCACCAGCACGCACACGCCGGAGCAGGTGCGGGCGGCCGTGGCCCAGGCGCCGGATTACGTCGCCGTCGGGCCGATGTTTGCCAGCGACACCAAGCCGCAGCCGCACGTGCCCGGCCCGGCCCTGATGGGGGCGGCGCGGGCGCTCACGTCGTTGCCGCTGGTTGCGATCGGCGGAATCACCCCGGAAAACGTACCCCAGGTTGTTCAGGCAGGCGCGCGCTGCATCTGCGTGTGCAGCGCGGTGATTTCCCAGCCGGACCCGCGCACCGCGGCCCGGCGGCTCAAGGACGCGATATCGATCGCCGAGTCGGCATCCGAACCGAAGGAAGACCCCCATGCCCCTGGATGAGGCCACCCTGGAGCGCCTCCTCGGGCACGAATGGCGCGAGCGAATTCCGCCGATCTGTCCGGAGTGCGGCTACAACCTCACCGGCCTGCCGGACAACCGCTGCCCGGAGTGCGGATACGTCTACAGCCGTCAGGACGTGGCCCGCAACGCCCGGAACATGGTCTATCAGCTTCAGGCCCTGCGGGACGTCAACGACATTCTGAAGGTGGGCTTCTTTCTGGGCGGCTCCGCCGCGTTGTTCTTCATCGCCGCCCGGCTGACCAGCCCGAACGGCATGACGGTCCTGGCGCGGATCGTATCCGTTTTTCTCGGGCTGCCCACGATCGGCCTGGGCCTGCAGGTCTTTCGCGTGAAACGTCTGCCCGCCTGGGCACGAGAGTTCGTGCCCACAGAGCCCCACTACGGCCGCGGCGTGGCGACGGCCGCCCTCGGCCTGCTGTTGATTGTGGCCGCACTGCTTGTGCCGTAGGCCGGAGGGCCTCCTCAGAAAATCGGGAGCGGGCAGGTCAACGGGGACAGGCCGGGGATCAGAGGTCCACGAGTCCGGCCATGATGGCCCGCCGGACCAGGTCCACCCGGTTGTGGACGTCCAGTTTCTTCATCAGGTTGGCTGTGTGTTTCTGAATTGTCTTGGCGCTGCGGCATAGTCGCATGGCCACCTGCCGCGTGCCATGTCCGGCGGCCAGCAGAGCGAGAATTTCCCGCTCGCGGGCCGTCAGCGTGTGCACCGAGTGCGCCGCCACCTGGGCCTGCCCCCAGTGATGGCGGCACGCCCGAGCCCGTGCCGCGCACTGGCGAACGGCGTTCCGCAGGATATCATCGGTATACGGCCTGGGCACCACGTCTGCCGCACCGGCCTGCATGGCCCGCACGGCGCCGCCCACGTCGGTGTGGGCCGTCACCACCACCGACAGCCCCCGCGCGATGTCGGAGGTCAGCCGGTTCAGCCAGCCCAGTTCGGTATCCGTAATCCGGGCCACGTCCAGGATGACGCAACCGCCGGACTCCGGATCATGCCTGGAAAGAAATTCCTCAACATGGCTGTAAGTGACCGGGCTGAAGCCGTCCCCAGACAGCGCCGCGCGGAGTCGTTCGCGCGTCAGGGAGGGCTCGGCGATCAGATGCACGGCGGTTTGCATTCGATAGGCAGAAGTGGTCGCGGGCATTGCACCCTCAGCATTCGCAACGGTCGTCATGACCGGCCCCTCCGTGTGGAAACAGAGTG
>CAZBFW010000627.1:0-3040 GCA_964491135.1 uncultured Phycisphaeraceae bacterium
TCTTCCTGCCGGGGCTTGCGACCTCCGGGCTCAAGGGCTGAGGATGCAACGCGTTTTACGGTGTTCGCCGAAATTGCAGAAACACGCGTTACAAGACCCGCCTCGCGTCCTTCGACTGGTGTGTTGAGCCGCCGTCGTTCGGCGAGTCCGGAGGCCCCGATTCTCGATCCGTGTTTCGGCCCGGCCGGCAGTAAGTGCCGCTTTAACACACTTTGTAGTATAGAGTTATGACTGCAATCCAAGACGCACGGGCGTGAAAGAATCCGTGGTTTTTCCGGATGTACCCTCTTGACCGATAATGTCGCAGTTGCTATGCTGGGTGTTGCAACAGTTGCAGAGACTGTTTTTCTGACTGACCCAGGAACGTGGAACATGTCGTCCGTGCGTCACATCGCAGCAGAGGCCGGCGTTTCGATCAGCACGGTGTCCCGCGCGCTAAACAACGACCCAGCGGTCAATCCCAGAACACGGGAAATCGTGCTCGCGGTCGCCAACCGGACCGGGTACGTCGCCACGGTGGGACGGAGGGTGACGAACAACATCGCCTTTGCGTACGCGGGGCGTCAGACCATCTCTTCGGTCTACGACTCGGCCCTGTTGGAGGGAATCGTTCGAGGCGCGGACACGAGTCGATTCGACGTGATCCTGCTGAACCTGCAGCGTGACAAGGGAGCCGAGGAGACCTACACGCAATTCTTCATGCGTAAGGGCGTGCGGGCGGTCGTGCTGCGGACGACAAGCGAGTCACGGCACGTCTGCCAGGCCATCGCGGATGAGAATTTCCCGATGGTGGTCATCAGCGAGCGTTTCGAATCGAAGAACGTGAACTTCGTCGACTGCGATTCGAAGACTGACAGCATCCGAGCTGTGGAGTACCTGGTTTCACTCGGGCACCGGCGAATTGCGCTGGTCATGCACGTGATCCCGGACTGCGACCACCTGGACCGGTTCGAGGGATACCGGGAAGCGATGATCGGGCACGGGCTGCCCGTTGACGAACGGCTCGTCCTGCGCTTCCCCGCAAACCTGGCAGGCGGAGCGACGGCGATGGCCATGCTCAGCCGCATGTCCAACCGGCCTACGGCCGCGTATTTCGCCGATCCGATGCTTGCGGTGGGGGCGGTGAACAAAGCGCACGAACTGGGCATTCAAATTCCCGATGACCTTTCGGTCGTCGGGTTCGACGACTCCGACATCCGTCACAGTGTCTATCCCACGCTGACGGCCGTCTGTCAGGACGCCGCCCAGCTCGGCCATGAAGCGGCGCTGCGTCTGACCCGCATGCTGGTCCGCAAGAAGGTGGAGCGATTCCAGGTGACGCTGCCCAGCTTCTTTGAGGCCAACGGCTCGACCGGCCCGCCGCCGGTGTGCCGCCTGGAGGGACCGGCGTCGGACACGGGATGGAGCGCCAACCACCTCGACGCCGGCGCCGGGCGAGTGGACCCGTCGTCCCGGCTGACCCTTCGCCGTCCGGAGCAGGAGCAGCAATAAAGGAGGCCCTGTCATGTTTCGCGACCCCGTCATCCGTTTTCGCCCGTCTCGGTACCGTTCGCCACGCGGCGGATTCACGCTGATCGAACTGCTGGTTGTGGTTTCCATCATCGCGCTGCTCATGTCCATTCTTCTGCCGTCCCTGAGTCGAGCGCGCGAGCAGGCGAAACTGCTGAAATGCCTGGCGAACGCCCGCGGCATCGCGCAGGCGGCGACGGTGTTCGCAAACGATCGGGACGGGCGATTCCAGCTGGCGACAGATGAGATCGGGGTGAATACGGCCGATCCGGGCCGCAGCCAGTTCGCCTACGGGTCCCAGCGGGAGTTGCTGTCCTGGCCGGTGGCCCTGGGCCAGGCGGCGGGCATCAAGTACCGCAACAACTGGGACTGGGGCGTGCGGGCCACAACCTTCACGGATGCCAAGAACAAGAGCGAGTTCATCAAGGACGATTTCGAGGTGATGGTGTGTCCGTCGGACAAGGTCCGGATCTCCACGCCGTTCTACCCGCGGTATAAGAGCGCATCCAATAACGGATTGAAGGGCTCGGGGGACCCGGGCAATCCCATCAACGCGGTCAGCGGCATGTCGTACTGGGGTTTGCTCAGCTACGGGATCAACGAAGACATCTGCGGCGTGGAAGTGGAGGAAAGCGGGCCGTTCCCGGCGTGCTGGCGGGCGGTGCAGACGAGCAGCGGATGGCAGCCGAGGCTTGGTGAATACGCGTATCCGCCGAGCGATCCGGGCTACAGCGTGGGCTGGCGGCTTCGCGGGGTGCTCGAAAAAGTGTTCGACCCCGGCCGGGTCGGGCTGGTATTTGAGGCGGGGGCCGACTCGAACGCCGCCGCCACAAACGGCGAGTTCGCAAACCTGATCATCAGCGCCAAGGCCCAGGGCCCGTATCTGGGAGATTTCCAGCAGTTTTTCCGAACGCGCATGCCCAACCGCCGGCACCGGGACGGACGGATCAACGTGCTGTTTGCGGACCTGCACGGCGCGGCCGTGCGACCGGTGGAATATCGCAGTCAAGGGGGAGGCGAGCCGCTTCCGTCGCGGTACAGCCCGCGGGTGCGCGTGTCGCCGTACAACCCGCGCGGGTTCTAGCCCGGCGGCGGGTCCGGCAGATTGCCGGAGGGAGGTCAGAGAGACAGTGAGGATGAGAGCGGGCGTGGGAGCCCGCTCCGGAAAAGTGGTTTGGGCCGCACCGGCCCGGTCTCTCTCGAAAGGAAGGAAGTCAAATGCAGCGTAGACTCTGTGCTCTCATGCCCGTGTTGGTTGTCGGTTTGCTGGTATGCCCGGCCACGGCCGACTTCATGGTGAACGTGGGCCAATCGACCGAACCCTGGCTGGGCTACGTGAACGTCTTCGAGTTGCCCGAAAACGGCGGCGCATATGTCTTTGGCAGCGCTTGGGGCGTAGCCGATCTGGTTGCCAACTTCGACGATCCCAACAACAAGGTGACGTTCCGGGCAACCCCCATCGCGACCGCTGACGGTTTCTGGTACAAGAACGGAACCGGCGGCCCCGGTGCGGAAGGCAACAAACTCGTAG
>CAZBFW010000628.1:0-3039 GCA_964491135.1 uncultured Phycisphaeraceae bacterium
AACAATCAACTGAACACAACGCCCCGCCGGCACGTCAACGGGGCTGCGCCGCCGCCACGCGGCGGCGGCGGCGCCGGACAACACCTTTAGGTGGAGATGCAGTTCACCTCCGTTCGGCATCGCGTCACGCGCATTGATCGCCAGGTTCATCATGACCTGCTGCAACTGAGTGCCGTCTGCAAACACCCAGACCGGCGATTTCTCTCGCCGATCCGTCTTGATGGAAATACTCGCCGGGATCACGTGCTGCAGCAGACGCGTGGTCTTGTCCACAAGACTGCGAAGCTCGATGCGTTCCTTCTCCGCGGGAGCCTTGCGCGAGAACGTCAGCAACGAGCACGTAACATCCACCGCGTGCCGGGCGGCCTCCTGGATGGCGTCCAGGGCCCGGGCGGCCGGCGTGCCCGGAGCCACAACCGCCTCAATCATCTCCGCGTTGCCGCGGATAACAGTAAGCAGGTTGTTGAAGTCGTGGGCCACGCCGCCGGCAAGCTGTCCGATCGCCTCCATCTTCTGTGAATGGTTCAACTGTGCCGCGAGTTGCTGCCTTTCCTCCTCCGCCTGCTTGCGCTCCGTGATGTCGCGTACACTGGCGCGCAGGCCGATGTGCCGGCCATGCTCGTTAAAGATGGGCTGCCAGGAAATCGCCATCCAGCGGGCCGAACCGTCTTTGCACGAAATGCGGAAGACCACGTCGTTGACCGAGCCCAGTCTCACCAGGGCCCCCCGCAGGCGATGCCTGAAACGTTCACGGTCCTCCGCATGCACAATGGGCATGGGATAGTCAGACATTTCGTGACAATCGGCCGGGCTGTATCCCGTCAGCTTCTCCACTGCCGGATTGACCCACATCAAACGACCGTCCGGCGCGAGCCAGCTCTCCCAGTCGTAGGTGTAATCCGCAATGGCACGCAGGGTTTCCTCCGCCCACCTGCCCTCCACACTGTCTTCCAGACAAATCAGGGCCACGGCCTCCCCCGCCAGCTCCACAGGCGTGCTGGACAGGAGAAACCGGCTCCCCTCCGGTTTTCCCGGCCGGACGAGCGGAAGCGTTGTCTTCACCTTCCGGTGTGATCGGCGATTCACCACCGTATCCGAAACCACACGAGACAGAACACAGTGATCACAGCCCGAACCGAAACCGCAGCCCCGCGGGTCTGCGATGGCGTGAAGGCAGCCAAACGCCTCACCGACCCGCGCGCCGAGCAGCTCGCCGGCAAAGGGCGCCGCTTGTTCCTCGATGGCTCGATTCACCTGGCGGATGCGTCGGTCACCGTCCATGACCATGACGGCAAACGGCACGCCTCCGCAGATCAGCCGCGACGCGGCACCGTGCGGTATTCCGGCACACTCACGCCTGGGCGTCGCGGCGGCTACCGAACGCTTCCCATCCCGGCGAAGTCGTGCGAGTGCTGCTTCCAGGATCTCCACGGAGTGACGATGGTCAACACGGGCCGCTTCGATCAACTCGTCCACGCGGCGCTGAATCGAGCGCGTTTCCTCTTTTTCTGAGGTTCTACGATCGGAAAGTGACGCACGTGACATCGCGGATTCCTTGTCCGGCTGCCGTGTCAGTGGATGCGCCGGCCCGATTCATGTTCGCCCATGAAGTGCCGCATCCGCGCCGGCGCACAGTGCACCCAGCCGGCACGCCAGACCGGAAAACCGAACTCACCCCAACTCCCTCTTGCCGTGCGTATCAATCGGCAACTGTGGCTTGTGTTCCCCACAAGGACTCACCAGACGCCGTTCGGCCCCGGTCGACAACTCCTCGGTCAGCTCGTGTGATGGATACCGCGGGGCTACCGGAAAGCCATCTCTGCTCCCCGTCACCCGGTCATCAGATGCATCGGATAGCGTGCCACCGCCAAGCAAAGCGCTCGCCCGGCGGTGACCAACGCGAGCCCGGGACGGAGTTGCAGTGAATACAGCCTCGCTTTAGATATGCGGCCGCTGCTGTGCTTCGCCCCGCGGCGGCATTCAGCGTAATACTGCAAATGCGTGGGGTGTCTCCCGCTGCGCACATTGCAGGCCTGCGCGGTTGCGAGTTGCCTGAACGCATTGGGAAACAGGCTTGCCCGCAGGGGCTAGCGTCGGCGTCGGTGCATCCGGCCTACCAGGGGCAGGGCGGCGGCCGAGAGCAACAGGGCCGGGCCCGCTCCGGCTCCGCAGAGAATCGGGCCGAAGTGGACCTCGTCTCCACCGTCGATCACGTCCTCGTAGCAGAATGGGTCGTCGTCGATGGAGTCGCACGGGTCACAGCCGGTGTTGCCGACCTCTTCGGGGAACAGTCCGCTGTCCAGCGGCTCTCCGGTCCGCTCGTCGACCTCCACAACCGTGCCGCGGTCTGTGATCCAGAACACGGACGGATAGTCGTCCGCATCGTCGGCGAACACGATCTGTCCGGAGGCGAAGCCGTTGTAGAACACGTTGTTGTCCTCGTCGACGAACAGCCTGTCGAGCAGCGTGTCTCGACCCGTGATCAGGATGACCTCCCCGGTATCCGCGACGATGGTGAGATCGACGTTGGACGTATTGACCACGCCGCAGGTCTCGCCCGTCTCCGGATCCTGGAAGAGGTCCCAGTCTTCGCCGAACTGAGCCAACGCCGTGGTCGGCAACGCGATCCATGCCACCGCCGCCACCAGTCCCGAACATGTGCCACGCAAGTTCTTGAAGCTCACCCCGCACTCCTTTCGCTGCTCTGACCGGCCCTCGCGTCCGGCTGGATGATCCAGCTCAGCGCCGACGGAGAATAGCGCGCCGTCGCGTGCTCGTCAACCGCCGCCGGCGACCGCCCAGAACGGATCGGGACAAGGACTGGTGGACAAGGCATGCCGGCCCGTGCGCCACGCCGACGCACACTTGTCCCGCTGCCCGAACCCCCTGTCCGGGCGCCTGCCCCGGCGCGCCGGCGGATTCAGCGAAGACGGATTTCGAAGTGCTGATCCGGCGCGAGCATGTAGCTGTCATACAGCGGCGAATACGTAGATCGGAAGAGCGTCGTGTAGGGAAAGAGTGTAGGATAGGGGGGTGGTG
>CAZBFW010000629.1:0-3032 GCA_964491135.1 uncultured Phycisphaeraceae bacterium
CGGCAGAACGGTGAAGCGAAGCCCCGACCCGGTGTCAAAATCCACCGCGCGCACCCCGCGGGCGGCGCCCTCTGACAGTTCATAATGCCGTGTGCCGCCCAGTTGTGACGGGTGGCCGATGTAGCGAATGACTTCGTTTCGTCCGTAGTCTCGTCCGCACAGGCGCATAGAACGTGTCCTCCGTAACGGGAATGAGTGTTCCGCCTACCCTCTGCATGGTAGGTGCTGAGATGCCGGCGTCAATAACCGCGGAGCGTGGGGATGAGCAGGTGGGTAGCCCGATACAAAAGGTTCGTCATGAGGGCGTTCGGGTCGGTTTCCCGCTGAACCGGGGGCAGTTGCATCCGAGTCGCGGTCCGGGCGGGCACGCGGGGAAGCGGGTTCGGCGCTGCTTCCGTCTGGAGTCGGTCTTCCAGGAACTTCTGGAACCACTCGCTGTCGTCATCCTCGAGTGGTGGAACGGCATCCTCCTCGGTGGAGCCTTTGTTGTCATTCGCGTCCGTCGAGGTCTGACCCTGGAGCGTGGCCAGGGCCTCCTCCTTCCGCTTCTGGTTGGCCTGTGCCAGCAGGACCTTGAGCATCAGTGAGCGGGAATCCTTCTTGAGCCGGCTGGCCTGGACGTAGTCCGCCAGCGACTCGTCATATTCCTCCCGCCGGTCGTGACTCTCGCCACGGATGATATACGCATCAGCCACGTCCGGGTCGATTTCGATCACTCGATCGGTGTCGCGGATGGCACCCGCATAGTCCTGCAGCTCGTACAGGCACTTCGCGCGACCCAGCAGCGCGGAAATCATGGCCGGGTCCGTGGCCAGCGCTTTGTCATACTCGGCGCGCGCTCTGTCGAATTGTCGGCCTCGCGAGCGAGCCGCCCCGGTCAGTGTGTGCATCCAGGCCGAGGGCTCGTCCTCCCCAAGCTCGCCGGCCCGCGCCAGATCATCCAGGGCCTCTTCCGGTTGGTCCGCGAACAGGCGAGCCGCGCCGCGCAACAGGTACCCGGCGTGGTCATCAGGGCGGGATTCAATCAGTGCCGTTGCATCCTGTTCCATGTCCGCAAACTGCTGCCGACCACAATACAGAACGGCCCGCAGCTGCCGGGCGTACGGGTCGTCCGGCATGCTCTGCAGGCTGTGGTCCAGGACGGCGAGGGCCGCGGTCACGTTGCCGGTGGCCAGTGCTCCCAGCGCGCTGAGGTAATACTCCAGGCTGGAACCGGAGGCGACCTCCGGGTTCTCCTGCTCCAGCCGCCGGCGCTCGGCGCGTAGAAAGTCCGCCAGCCAGCCACGGCTGAATCTCTGCGACAGGCTGATCAGTGGTTCGCGTGTTTCGTCATCCGACGGACCGACGGACTCCTGGATAAGCCGCCAGCCGGCCGGGGTGAGGGCCTCAACGAGAGCTCGCAGCTCTTCGTTCTTCTGCTCTGCATCCTCCAGTCGGGCCGTCTGTTCCTCCACCTTGGCCGTCTGCTCGTGCTCAAGAGCCTGATGCCGGGATCGCTGCTGGTAGTACGCACCGCTGAGGGAGATCCCGATGGCAGCCGCCAGCACCGCCATCGTGGCCACCGGGTTGCGGGCCACGAGCTTGCGCAGGCGTGTCGCCGTTCCGGCCCGGCGGGCACGGATGGCCCGTCCCTGGAGGTACGCGTTCAGGTCGTCGCGCATGGCGGCCGCGGAGGCATAGCGGCGTCTCGGATCCTTCTCCAGCGCCTTGAGACAGATGGTTTCCAGGTCCACCGGAACGTGCGGGTTGACTTCACGCGGTGCCGGTACGTCCGCCGTCAGGATCTGCGCGATCACCTGCTCTCGTGTCTCCCCGGGGAAGGGCGGGGCCAGGGTCAGCCATTCGTAGAGCGTGGCCCCCAGGGAGTAGATGTCCGTGCGATGATCGACCAGCGTGTCGCCTCGCGAGATCTGCTCGGGCGACATGTACAAGGGTGAGCCGAGGAACTCACCCGTCACCGTCAGCCCCGGCTGCTCCAGCACGCGGGCCAGCCCGAAGTCCGACACGCGAATCCGGCTGTCCGTTCCGATCATCAGGTTGTGCGGCTTGATGTCTCGGTGAATGACTCCGTTGCGATGCGCGTACTCCAGGGCATCCGCCACATCTGCCACGTAGCGGGCAATTCGGTCAAAATCGGTCGGGGTGCGCGGCGCCGAGGTCGAGCTGGGCTGCCCGGTCCGACGCGCACGAGCCCGTCCGCTCGACGACCCGAACAGGGCCTGCGGGGTGGACTGCAGCAGGACGGTTTCCTCGGTCGGACCGGCCGTACCCCCCGCGTCGGACCCGCTCGTGGAGTCCGCCGATCCGGCACGAGTTCCGTTTCCGTTGTGTTGAGTGCTTTCGGCGATGAGCTGATGCACGCTGCGACCCTGGACGAACTCCATGGCGTAGAAGTACAAGCCCTCGTCTTCGCCCTGGGCGTAGATCTGCACAATGTGATTGTGCTGAAGCTTGGCGGCCGCCTGCGCCTCACGCCGAAACCGGACGATCGATGACTCCGGCAGGGAGGCCGTATACGACAGGACCTTCAGGGCCACGATCCGGTCCAGGGAAACCTGGTGGGCCTCGTAGACCGTGCCCATGCCGCCTCTGCCGACCTCTCGCAGGATGCGATAGTCACCCACGACACGACCGATCAGGCCGGTGGCGCCGGCGCCGGACGCGTTTGCCCCACTGGATGACCCTCCCGTTTTCGTCATCGTGATGACCGCACTTCCTGCCGGATCCGTCAGGCGCGACCGCGCAGGAAAACCCGCATCAGGCCGCCTCTGTGATTGGACGTATCCGCCCGGCGGGACCGGTCACTTCTCCTGACGGAATGTACAGTTCTGATTGGTCCTCGCCGCAGTTTCCCTACCGGATAATCTGACGCAAACCCGGGAAAAGGTCAATTCCACAGGCGCTAAGTTTTTATAAATGCCCATACTTACGCGCGGCAGCCGCCGCTGCGTCGAGCGACGCACGGCGCAACAGCATTCGGAGTGTCTATTCGGGCGGTTGGTTGGGATATTTGCCGGCGGCATGCAGCAGAT
>CAZBFW010000630.1:0-1927 GCA_964491135.1 uncultured Phycisphaeraceae bacterium
AGATAATGAGCGGTGACTGGAGTTCAGACGTGTGCTCTTCCGATCTTGCATCAAGCACATCTGGATGACGATCGGCGGTCCGGAAGGCGAGCCGACGTTCATGCCCCGCAAGGTCGTCCTCCGGATGTTCTGGGAAGGCAGCCGCGAGCCGAGCGTGGAATGCCCGGTGGGGGATTTCTTCGGTCTGGGCCACGCCCTGTATCGCAACTTCGTCTCCGCGCCGCTGCAGATGAGCCCGCAAGAGGGCCGCGCCTGGAACGCATGGTGGCCGATGCCCTTCAACAAGAAGGCCCGCATCGAGGTCGTCAACGAGTCGGAAAAGCCCATCGGCGTCTATTTCTACATCGATTATGAAGTGTACCCGGTTCCGCAGGAAGACATCGCCTATTTTCACGTCCAGTGGCGGCGTGAGAATCCGACGCAGGGCTGGGGTGAGGAGTACGGCCGGATCAAAGGCGGCCCGGACGGCAACATGGATCTCTTCTGGCACGGCAAGGATCCGCGTTCGCTGAACAAGACGGGCAAGGACAACTACGTGTTCCTGGAGGCCGAGGGCGACGGCATCTGGTGCGGCGCCCACCTGGACGTGGACGTGTTCGCCCGCCAGATCAACGACTGGTACGGCGAAGGCGACGACATGGTCTTCATCGACGGCGAGTCCTGGCCGCCCTCGCTTCACGGCACGGGCACGGAGGATTGGTTCTGTTGTGCCTTCTGCCCGCAGCAGGAGTACAACGCACCGTACCACGGCGTGATCGTGTACAACGGCACGAAGGAATGGCCCTGGAAGGGCAAGCAGACGGTCTATCGGTACTACATCGAGGACCCGATCCGGTTCCGCAAGCGCATCGTGGCGGGCATCGAGCACGGTCATGCCAACAAGCTGACCAACGACTGCAGCTCGACCGCGTACTACTACCTTCGAAACCCCAAGCGCGGCGGTGCGCCGATTCCGCCCGTGGAGGCCCGGCTGCCCCGCCCGAACGAGCCTGACTTCTCCAGGGCGACGATTCGCAGAGCGCAGGCGTCGCCCCCGGCGAAAAAGAAGCAAGGCCGATTGAAGACATCCGCCCCATCGGCGAAGAAGAAGCGGCGATCCTGAGGAGGGGCTGCAGGCTGCAGGCTGCAGGCTGCGGGCTGCAGGGGCAAGGCAGTGCGTTCGTGTGGTCGTGAGAGTCAGCGTGGGGCGCGGAGAGTCTGGGCGTTTGTAGAATGGCGGAGTACATCGGACTGTTCGGAGGCAGCTTCGATCCGATCCACCACGGGCACCTCATCATCGCCCGCGCCGTGGCGGAGCGGGTCGGGCTGCACCGGGTCATTCTGCTGCCCTCCGCCACGCCGCCTCACAAGCAGGCCGAGGCCCTCACCGCCCCGCACCACCGGGCCGAAATGGTCCGGCTCGCGATCCAGGGTGAGCCGCTTTTCGACATCAGCGACCACGACCTGACCCGAACGGGCCCGACCTACACGGTGGAGACCGTGTCTCACTTCCGGCGGCAGCTCGGCCCGGGCGTCCGGCTGGCCTGGATCATTGGCGCCGACTCGCTGGCCGAGCTCCACACGTGGTACCAGGTCGCCGATCTGGCGGACGCCTGCGACGTTCTGACCGCGGTGCGCCCGGGCTGGGAGCGGCCGGACCTGTCTGCACTGAAGGCGGCGGTCGGACCGGCTCGGCTGGCCCGGATCGAAGCGCACGTTCTGCCCACGCCCCGGATCGACATTTCGTCGACGGACATCCGGGTGCGGGTCCGCGCCGGTCGGTCGGCGTCGTATCTCGTTCCGGCGCCCGTCGCGGCGTACATGGACCGGCACCGACTCTACAAAGGCTGACGGTCCGATGTCGTCGTGTGTTCAACCCGTTGCGGTAACGATACATGGCCGCCGGCTCCGCCGTTGAGATCGGAAGAGCGTCGTGTAGGGAAAGAGT
>CAZBFW010000630.1:1937-3032 GCA_964491135.1 uncultured Phycisphaeraceae bacterium
CGGCTCCGCCGTTGCGGACCGACCACTTCCGCGTTGACAGGTCCGCGGGATGGACGGTAACGTAGTCCGGACGTTCGGGCAGCCCGCCTCGGCTCATCGCGGCGGGCGGGGAACGAGCCGGTCGGCCCCAGAAACCGGCCGGGCCGTTGCGAGCGAGGGTGGCGCGGATTGGCCTGGAAGCCTCGCCGCGAGCGACGGACGAATCTTCGAGGAAACAAGGACGAGACAGTCGCGATGCGTGACCAATCCCATTCTCGGCCCTTCGATGACCGGCGACGACTGTGCCTGGGCATCGACGTCGGGTCGATCGCCTGCAAGATCGTCGTGACGGATTTCGAGGGGAACCTTCTCGATCACTCCTACACGCGCACGCTTGGCAAGCCGGTTCAGTGCGCCGCTCGGGAAGTGGACGCCATGCTGGCCCGACACGCCGGGGCCTCGTTTGACCTGGCCGTCGGGACGGGCTCCGTGGGCCGGCTGCTGTGCGAGCTGCTGGGCATTCCGTCCGTCAACGAAGTGATGTGCCAGGCCGTGGCCGTCAAGCGGCTGCGGCCCGAAGTCCGGACTCTTATCGAAATGGGCGGCCAGGACAGCAAGCTTCTGTTTCTGCCGGAAGGGGACGGTCGTGAGCAACCGCTGCGCGATTTCACCATGAACACGAACTGCGCGGCCGGCACGGGGAGCTTCCTGGACCAGCAGGCCTCGCGCATGCGCATCCGCGTGGAGGACGAATTCGCCGCCCTGGCCCTCAAGAGCACGAATCCGCCGACCGTGGCCGGCCGGTGCAGCGTGTTCGCCAAGAGCGACATGATTCACCTCCAGCAGAAGGCCACGCCCGACTACGACATCCTTATGGGTCTCTGCGTGGGGCTGGCCCGAAACCTCAAGAGCAACCTGGCGCGTGGCCGGGACGTGGACCGGCCCATCGCCTTCTGCGGCGGCGTGGCCTCCAACGCGGCCGTGGTGCGGGCGTTTGAGATGGTCTTTGAGCTGCCCAGGGGCGGCCTGATCGTCCCGCCGGAGCACGCGGTGACCGGCGCAGATCGGAAGAGCGTCGTGGAGGGACAGAGTGTAGGATAGGGTGGTGGGGGGGGG
>CAZBFW010000631.1:0-3029 GCA_964491135.1 uncultured Phycisphaeraceae bacterium
GCGATAATGAGCGGTGACTGGAGTTCAGACGTGTGCTCTTCCGATCTTCCACCGGGGCCGTCTGCCCAAAAACGGCCGGCGATTTTCTCCCGCCGTTTGCAGTAAACTGCCGAGCTATACTATGATAACACACAGGCTGTCAAGATCGGCCGCCGATTGAACCGCGTCTGCCCGGGTCTGCCCGGGTCAGGTGGGTGGCCGGACCGGGGCCAGCGCAACGGGGCTCAACATGAGGATTGCCGACATTCCGATCGACCGGCTTCGGATCGTCGAGTATCCGGAGCCCGTGCTGCGCAAGACCTGCCGGGAGGTGACCGAGTTCGGCCCCGACCTGGAGGCCCTCTGTCGCCGGATGCTCCAGCTCATGCGGACCGACCGCGGTATCGGCCTGGCCGGCCCGCAGGTGGGTCTGCCCCTCCGCCTTTTCGTCTGCAACACCACCGAGGACCCCGCGAACGACCTGATCTGCGTGAACCCCGTGCTGGAGGACTTTGAGGGAGGGGAGGAATTGGAGGAGGGATGCCTTTCCCTGCCTGAGGTCGCCGTCCCCGTGCGAAGACCCGGCTCCGTCACGCTACGGGCCGTGGACCCCTACGGGAACCCATTCTCCCAGCGATCATCGAATCTGCTGGCCCGGGTCTGGCAGCATGAAAACGACCACCTCGACGGCCGCATGATTATCGATTACATGTCCACGGAGTCGGCGCTGGCGAACCGGCGAGCCCTCAAGCTGATGGAAGAGAACTATCGACGGAGAACGCGCCGCAGAACCGCCGGCATACGGTAGGCCTTCATGCGCATCCTCTTTGTGGGGTCCGGTGACTTCGCCGAACCCACCCTCCACTTTCTTTGCGAGGAGCACGACGTGGTGGCCGTGGTTACCCAGCCTGCCCGCAAGGCCGGTCGCGGACAATCAGTTCGCCCCACGCCAGTTCGGCAACTAGCTGCAAAATATGAGCTTATGGTCATTGAGGCGGAGAACGTCAACGAGCCGACGCTGGTATCTCAATTGGCCGGCCTCAACGCCGAGCTGGGGATCGTCATTGCGTTCGGTCAGAAGATCGGGCCGGCTTTGCTGGCGGCCATACAGGCCGGATTCATCAACCTGCACGCCTCCCTCCTGCCCCGACATCGAGGCGCCGCCCCTTATCAATGGACGGTGATCAACGGCGACGAGAAGGCCGGTGTGACGGTGTTTCGACTGACTCCCGGAATGGACGCCGGTCCGATTCTGACCCAGCGGTGGACGTATGTGCGCCCGCAGGAGACCGCTGCCGAACTCCACGATCGTTTGGCCCGCATTGGGCCTGACGCCGTGCGAGCCGCTCTTGAGCTATTTGGGGATGGACGAATCCCGGAGGGGCAACCCCAGGACCCCGCCCGGGTCACGCGTGCCCCCAAACTCCGCAAGGACGACGGATGGATTGACTTCACCCGACCGGCCGCCGTCCTGGAGCACTTTGTGTGCGGGATGTGGTCTTGGCCGGGGGCGGTCTGCGTGTTTGAGTCGGCCGACGGCTCGCGTCGTGAGCGGGTGACGTTGGCCCGGGCGCGGCTGGGCGACGCGCGGCCGGCCGAGCCGGAGCCGGGCGTCCTGGACGTTCGGCTTTTCGTGGCGACCGGGGACGGCTGGCTGGAAGTTCTGGAAATCAAGCCCGCCGCCGGCCGCCAGATGACGTGGCAGGAGTTCGTCAACGGCCGCCACGTTCGGCCGGGGGACCGCTTCGTTCGGGCCGAATCGGCGTAACCTGATCAGGCCTCACGGGGTCCGGCTTCGCGGGGCGGGAATCAGGCAGATGAACTCGCAGCGTTCGTCAGAGGCGTTGACGAATGCATGCGTTTCGTTTGCAGGAACGAAGATCACGTCACCGGCCTGAAACGGGCGATCGCCCTGGGTCGTCTTCGCGGTGCCGCGGCCCCGGAGAACCAGGATTTCGTGTTCATAGTCATGTGCGTGGAGCGGCGTGTTGCCGGCCGGCCCAACCTCGAAATGGCGCATGTGGAAGTTCGTCGCGCCATCCTCGGGACCGATCAGCATCCGCATCCGCGCGTTCCTGGCGCCGTCCGCTGTAACGGGCTTCTGCTCATGCGAGGCGAGCGGTTGGATCTTCATGGCTCCACCCTTTTGTCCGACGCGCCGAGAGAACACAAGTCACACTTCGTCGGCCCTCTTGACCCACGTGTCGGTCGCGGTCTCGTATTCCAGGATTTCGTCCTGGCGGAAGTACAAATTGATCTCCGTCTTGGCCGACTCGGGCCCGTCGCTTCCGTGAACCAGGTTGTACGTCGCGCTCACGGCGAAGTCCCCGCGGATGGTCCCCGGCTCCGCATCGGAACCGAAAGTCGCCCCCAGCAGCTTCCGACAGACGCCGATCGCGTTGAAGCCTCGAACCACCATCACCACCACCGGACCACGCGTGATGTAAGCGATCAAACGCGAGTAGAAAGGCTTCCCCTTGTGCGGCGCGTATTGTCGCTCGGCCAATTCCGTCGTGAGCTGCATCAGCTTCAGGGCGGCAACCGTCAGCCCCTTGTCTTCAAAACGCTGGATGATCCGTCCCAGCAGCCGCCGCTGAATGCAGTCCGGTTTCAGGATGATCAGTGTCTGTTCCAAGTTCGTTCTCCCGATACGCGTTGCGGGCATACGCGAACGCTGAGGAAGCTCCGTCACCCGGACCGCCGCTCATACGTCCATCCGCACACAGCCTCCACCATGGCCTGGAGGTTTGCCGGCGGTACACAATCGGGATCATACGTGCAACCCGGCGCGATGATAAGGGGCCGGTTGCCCGCCTGATGGAGGGCATCGTTCACCTCGCCACGCACGGCTTCCGGCGACCCGTTGGGCAACGTCGACAGGTTTTCCACGCCCGCGGCGGGGGCAGGCTTCAGCCGGCGAGCCGCTTCCGCGATGGACGGGCCGGCCGCCCGGTCCGCCCAGTTCAGAACGTGGCACGGGTACGCCGCGAACGCGGGGAAGTTGACGGCCCGGCCGCAGACATGCAGCACGTTCAACCGGCCGCGTTCTG
>CAZBFW010000632.1:0-3029 GCA_964491135.1 uncultured Phycisphaeraceae bacterium
GTGCTGCAGGACCTTCTCACTGTATGGCATCGCGCATCTCACTCCGTATCGCGGTGGTCGGCCCTTGCGGATACCGACGACCCAATCTATCCCGTCCTTCGCTGCAAGCTGCCGGCCTGTACCGCCATCTCATACGTCGGGCTCATCGCCCGCAGTCGCTCCACCGCCCGCGTGATCTGGTCGATGGCCGTCTCCACCTCGTCGGCCGTGTTGAATCGACCCAGTGAAAGGCGAATCGAACTCGGGGCCACGTCATCCGCCACGCCCAGGGCCTTGAGCACGTGGCTCGGCTCCAGGGACGCGCTGGTACAGGCGCTGCCGCTGGAGAAGGCCAGGTCCTTGCAGGCCATCATCAGCCCCTCGCCTTCCACGTAGTGCACGCTTAGGTTCAACGTGTTCGAAAGGCAGTGTTTCGGATCCCCGTTGCGGGTGACGGGCTCGATCCGATCGTGTAGCCCCGCCCACAAGCGGTCGCGCAAGGCCCTGATGCGCTCGGCGTCGGCGGCCATCTCCGCGCCGGCCAGCGCCGCCGCCTGCCCCAGGCCCACGATACCCGGCACGTTCAGGGTGCCCGACCGAAAGCCGCGTTCGTGCCCGCCCCCGTGAAAGAGCGGCCGGCACCGGACCCGCGGGGCCCGCCGACGAACGAACAATGCACCGACGCCCTTCGGGCCGTAAACCTTGTGGCCCGAGCAGCTCAGCAGGTCGATGCCCATCGCCTGCACATCGATCGGCACCTTGCCGAAAGCCTGCGTCGCGTCCGTGTGGAAAAGCACGCCTCGCGACTTGCACAACTCCCCGATCTCCGCGATCGGCTGAATGGTCCCGATCTCGTTATTCGCGAACATGATGGACACGAGGATCGTGTCATCACGGATCGCCGACTTCAACTCGTCCAGCCGGATTCGACCCCCCGAATCTACACCGAGGTAGGTTACGGAGAACCCCTGCGTTTCCAGGTACTGGCAGGGGTCGAGAACGGCCTTGTGTTCCGTCCGCTGCGTGATGACGTGCCGGCCCTGCTCGGCGTACATGCTCGTCACGCCCTTCAGGACGATGTTGTTGCTTTCCGTCGCACCGCTGGTCCAGACAATCTCCTTGGGTGACTCCGCTCCGATCAGGCCGGCCACCTGTTCGCGGGCCTTGTCGACCGCCTGCTCCGCTTCCCAGCCGAACGCGTGGCTTCGGCTCGCGGCGTTGCCGAATCGGTCGGTCAGATACGGCATCATCGCGTCGAGCACGCGCGGATCGAGGGGAGTGGTGGCGTTGTTGTCCAGGTAAATGCGGGACATTCCCCGACTCCTAGGTCTCGGCCTGCGGCGTGGTTCGGTTCGTCCCTTCCGCCACGATCTCACCGATGGAAACGTCTTCCAGAAATCGCTGCATCCGCTGGTGGACCTTCAACACCGGTGATCGAACCGGACACCGAGAGACCAGCTCACAGGTTCGACGGGGCGGACCGGTGTGGCCGCCGGTGCATCGAACCAGCCTTGCCGGCCCCTCGACCGCGCGAATCAGTTGTGCCAGCGAAATCTGATACGGATCCTGGGCCAGCCGGTAGCCGCCCTTGGCGCCGCGCTCGCTTCCCACGATCCCGCAACGGTTGAGCGTCTTGAGCACGTTCGTCAGCACGGGCAGCGGAACGTGGTATTCGTCCGCGATCTCTCGCGCACTGGCAAGGCGGTCCGTCTCCGCCGCCAAGTGCGACAGAGCGATCAGCGCGTACTCAGTCTTTCGCGTCAACGTGAACATTCGTCTGCCGTTCTGACCTATCGGTCACCATATATAGCACCGGCTAGGTACTATTTCAAGCCACGAAAGCAGGACAGGGCGGGGGTGGGGGGCTGATGTATCACTTTGTGTTCTTGCGTTCGTAATTGAAGTGGAAGAACGATTGCATGACTAAAGCTGTACGCCAGGTGCAGGAATCAAGTAGGCCCGGCGGGGTGGACCGGGCCTTGGGGGGAACCAACCCATGGGGGATGGATTGGTGAGTGGGCTGTTTTGTATGCAGTGACACGCGCGCCACCATGCGTGATGCGCCGTCCACAGTTCCCGCAATTTTCCATTTTTGCACACACCCTGTCAAGTTTTTTCCGGACATTGGATGTCGTGCGATGGGAGCGGGGGCGGCGGCGAAGGGCGTCGGATCGCAACTCATCCGTCTTCATATGGTTACGGCCCCCATAGCACTCGCTGGAGTCGCGGAGCCGTCCATCGCTTCGAAAAGCGAGGGGGATGAAGGGCGGCGGTTCTGGTCCGGGTGTCAGGCAATCAGTTGAATCTGCGGGGGATGGAGGTGTACGATAATAACACACGTGCGGGGATGATCCGTGCCCAGCGTGGCCGACCCGTACGCAGCCCCGGCACGCCCGCCCATCCTGACTTCAGGAGGTCACCCTCATGCCTCGATCCATGACGACCGCTTTGGCACTCGTGTTGTGGTTGACTTCATTGGGCGGTGCCCAGACGACACCCAGCACGGGCGTGAAGAACGAGTCTTCGTCCGCGTCTCCTGCGGCGAAACGCACCCCTCCGGGTTTGAAGGCGCGAGTGGATGCCCCGGTCGTTCAGCTTCTCAAGATGCATGTTGATGCGATCGACTGGGAAGACCGGACATTCGGCGACACCATCGAGTGGCTGGAAAGCCTGGCGCCCGTAAACGTAGTCGTGTCGTGGCGCGAATTGGAGGCCGTGGGTATCGACCGCGACACCCCGGTGACGCTGCGCATGCGTGACGCCACGGTGGCGTCGGTTCTGACGACTGTTCTGGAGCAACTGGGGGAGGGGGACACCGTGCGCTGGCGCGGCCAGGGCAACACACTGAAGATCTCCACGCGTGAGGCGTTCAACCGGAAGATGCACACGCGCGTGTATGACGTGGCGGACCTCGTGTTCCCGGTGCCGGACTTTCCGACCCCGAACATCGGTCCCGTAGGCGGCGGCGGCCTCGGCGGCGGTGGTCTGGGTGGCGGCGGGCTCGGCGCGGGGGGTCGGGGAGGGGGCGGGAGCGGGGGGGGCGGGGTGGG
>CAZBFW010000633.1:0-3026 GCA_964491135.1 uncultured Phycisphaeraceae bacterium
TGGGTGGTGACCAAGGGTGTGGCCGAGAACTGGTTCTGGTGGTGCCAGATTCCGGTGGTGATCCTGGGAGTGTTCTTCATCGCCCGGTTGTGGCGACGAGCGGCCCTGGTCACGGACACGGAATTGGTGTACCTGCGTTACTCCGGCCGGTCGGCGGACGTATTGCGAGGCTTCAAGGCCCTGTACCTGTCGTTGGTGTACGGCTCCATCGTGATGGGCTGGGTGAACCTGGCCATGACGCGGATCGTCCAACTCGCCATCCCGGACATACCGCGGGTGGCGGTGGTGGATCGGGCACTGCAATCCGTGTATCTGTTCACCCCTTTGTCGGACGAAGTGCCGGACGGTCCGCGCAGACTGTTCCGCGAGGGAAAGCTGGACCCGCTGCGAACCTACTACGACGACTGGGCATTGCATCGTTGCCCGCAGCGAACGTCGGTCATGCGGGAGCTGGATGCGGTGTTCCGGCGAGCGGCGTACTATCGAGAACACCAGGGCGATTCCAAGGCGGACCCGCAGACTCTCGAGTCGTTGCACGCGTACGTGGAATCGATCGATGCCACACCGTGGGCGGACCGCCTCCAAATCCCAATGGATGGTCCGGTGTCGGAGCGGACGGCGGTCGAGTGGCCGGATGGGGGCCTGGCCCGCCTCGAGATCATCTATGGCATGGACCAGACCGTATCCGGCGTGAATGAGCTGAAGATCGTTCTGCTGCTTTTTCTCGTGGTGATGGTGTACACGGTGGTCTCCGGGCTGTGGGGCGTTCTGGTCACGGACTTCATCCAGTTCTGGGTCGCGATGGCCGGCTGCATTTTGCTGGCCTGGGTGGCGGTGCGTCACGTCGGCGGCATGGACGCGTTGTTGCAGCGGATGGGCGAATTGTACACGCCCGAGAAAGCCCGCGGCATGGTCAGCCTGATTCCGGTGAAGGGGTCGGGGGCGATGGGGCTGGCTCCGTGGTCCGAATTCCTGTTGTACATTCTCGTGGCGTGGTGGGCCGCGGGCCTGACGGACGGAGGGTCGTACCTGGCGCAGCGGATGCTGGCCGCCAAAGACGAGCGGCACGCGGCACTCGGCTACCTGTGGTACGCCATCGCACACTTCTGCCTGCGCATGTGGCCGTGGGTGATCGTGGGCTTCGTGGCGGCAGTAATGTTCCCCTATACGAAGGACGCGCTAACCGGGGAGTATCCGGGGCAGGCGGTGGCGGAAACCGGTTACATCCGCGTCATGCTGGCCGTGCTGCCGACGGGACTGCTGGGCGTGCTGCTGGCGGCGTTCCTGGCGGCATACATGTCGACGATTGCGACGCAACTCAACCTGGGGGCATCGTATTTGCTCAACGACTTCTACCGTCCGTTCGTGCGGAAATCGGCAACGGAGCGACACTACGTCGTGGTATCGCAACTGGCCACGGTCCTCATCGCGGCCCTGGGGCTGGCCGTGAGCCTGTTTCTCAACGCGATTTCCGACGCATGGTTTCTGGTGGCGACCCTGGGAGCGGGCAGCGGACTGATCTACCTGCTGCGATGGTTCTGGTGGCGGGTGAACGCGTGGACGGAAATCGCCTGCCTGGGATCCCTGCTTTTGTGCGTGATCCTCGTCTGGTGCTTCCCGACGTCGCTGGGCAGGCATCTGCCGAAGTTTCCTCTGAACCTGGTGGTTCTGGTCCCCTACTCGGTGGGAATCGCACTGATCGCGACCTACCTGACGCGGCCGGTGGATCGGGAGCGGCTGATCGCGTTCTACCGTCGCGTGCAGCCGGGCGGACCGGGATGGTGGCCGGTCGATGCGTGGGTCCGTCAGTCCGACCCGACGTTCGTCTGCAAGACCCCGCTGACCCGGGCGAACCTCTATCGCGGCCTCTACGGCTGCGCCGCAGTGTGCTGCTTCCTGTTCGGCATCAGCAAGCTGATCGTGGGGGATGCGTTCACGCCGTCGCCGTGGCTGCCCGGGCGATGGGTGGGCGTCTTCCTGATCGCCATCAGCATCGTGTTCGGCTGGCTGGTGGCCAGGTCCCTGTCCGAGCGCGGGTGGGACCGGGCAAAGCCGGCGGCGTAGAACTCATCGCGCTCGGCGCTTCTTCAGCGGCTGGTTGTTCAGGCTCTGCCATAGATACCAGGTGGCCACGCTGCGGTAGGGCCGCCAAGGCTCGGCCAGCGCGGTGAGCGCCTCGACCGAGGGCAGATCGGCCAGGCGGTAGTGCTGCTGCGCGGCCTTGCGCAGGCCCAGGTCGGCGACCGGCAGCACGTCCGGCCGGTCCATCACGAAGATCAGGAACATCTGCACGGTCCAGACGCCGATGCCCTTGACGCGGGTGAGGACGGCAATGATCTCGTCGTCCGCCATGCGGCCCAGGCGGCGTGAGGGGATCTGCCCGTCCGCGAAATGCCGCGCCAGGTCGCGCAGGTAGGCCGACTTCTGTCGCGACAGCCCGACACCGCGCAGCTCCGCGTCAGACAGGGCCAGGACCGCCGACGGCGTCGGGGCCCCGCGAGGGAACAGGTTGCGGAAACGGGCACACAGCACCGCGGCCACTTTTGTGGAGAGCTGCTGGGAGATGATCGCGTCACACAGGGCCGCGAAATAGCCGCGCCCGGGCCTCAGGCGGCAGGGGCCGACCCGGCGAATGATCCGGGCGAGGGTCGGATCGCACCGTTTCAGTGCTCGAACGGCCTCGGCATGCACGGGATGGGGTTCTCCAGGCGGCCGGCTCGCTCGACAATCCGGCCCGAAAGTGCGATGATAACCGTCTTTTCGTACCCTCGTAAGACCCTCGAACCCGCAGGGCAAGACGGGTCAGGATGGCCATGATGGACGTGGAAGGCCTCGTACAACTGATTGGCAGCGGCAACGTGCGGACCGTGGAGGATGCGTGGCTCTCCGCGCTCACGGAGGAAACGGCGTCCGTGCAGCCGTGGATGGGTCGCATCGCGGTGCTGGAGGCGCTGGTCGCCGCCGGCAAGCCGGGCGAGGCTGCGGAACTGGCCGCGACGGCGCTGGAATCGCTTCGCGAGCGCGTG
>CAZBFW010000634.1:0-3022 GCA_964491135.1 uncultured Phycisphaeraceae bacterium
GGGAATACCAGAAACAGGAGCTTGTGATGCAGAATCCACCGCAGCATCGGCTCGTAGACCCAACGGATGAACCGGCTGGTCGGGTTCTGCTCGATCGGTCGGATGCGTTCCCGCAGCAGCAGCACGGTGAGCAGGAAGGCGATGGCGCCTGCCAGTCCGGCGACCATGGAGTGCGAGAGGCCCAGGTAATCGCGGATGCCCTGCCGAAGCTCCGCAAATCCGGCCCAGCGATCTCCGTGGTACCATCCGAGCCCGAACGCGCCCGCCGCCAGGAACGCCCACAGGAGCGACCAACGCCAGGGCACGCGGCGGTCCCGCAGCAGCAGCGAAGCGAACGGCGGGACGAGCGTGAGGGCCAGCAGCACGGCACCGACCATGCAGAACGTCTTGGTCCAGGCCAGAGGGGTGAACAGCTTGGCCGCCTGACCTTCGAGGAAGAAGACAGGGACAAACGAGATGACCGTAGTGGCGATTGCGGTGATGATGGCGGAACCGACCTCGAGGGCGGCTTCCTCGACCAACTGCGAGCGGCGGACCTTGTCGGTGACGGTGCGGGGGCGACCGTCGGGCCCGGTCTCGGTCTTGGTGTACTCGCTGCGCCCGTCAGTGAGATACTGGTAGATGTTCTCCGTCATCACGATGCCCATGTCGACCATGGTGCCGATGGCGATGGCGATGCCGGCCAGACTCATGATGTTCGAGGGCAGACGCAGCGCTTCCATGCAGATGAAGGCGAAGGACACGGCCAGGGGCAGGGCCACGGCGATGACCAGACTGCTCCGCACGTGCAGCAGGAACAGCACCACGGCGACCACGGTGATCACCAGCTCCTGCCCGAGGGCGGTGCCGAGCGTGGCCATGGTTTCGTGAATGAGGTCCGTTCGGTCGTAGCAGGTGTTGATGCGGACGCCGGGCGGCAGGCCGGGCTCGATCTGGGCGATCTTGGCCTTCACGGCGTCGATCACTTCGAGCGGGTTCTCGCCGAAGCGCATGACGATGCAGCCTCCGACGGCTTCCGCGCCCATCTTATCCAGCGCGCCGCGGCGGAAATCGGGCCCCGTGCTGACCGTGCCAAGCTGGCGGACGTAGACGGGCGTACCATCGACGGCTTTGACCACGATGTTCTCGATGTCGCGCAGGCTCGCCCGCTCGCGTTCGGCTCGGCTTCCTGCGGCCCGTTGTCCGCCGCCCAGGAATCCGACACCGCGGACGAATACCTCCATGCCGTTCTGTTCGACCACCTTGGCCCCCACGTCGATGTTGGAGGATCGCACCGCGGCGACGAGGTGGGCGAGGGGGACGCCGTACGCCCGCAGCGCTTCCGGGTTCACGTCAATCTGGTATTGGCGGACGTAACCGCCGATGCTGGCGTCCTGGCTGACGCCTTCCACGCCTTCCAACGCGAGCTTCACGTCGTAGTCCTGGATACTGCGCAGCATATCGAGCGGGATCTGGCTGAACACGAGCGGAACGCCGGAGATCGGGCACCTGTAGGGCTCGGCGCCATCGACCTTCTGCGTCAGGTCCGGTTTGGCATCGAGCAGCGTCTTCCGCGATTCCGTTGTGAGCGTTCCATCCGACTCAAAGCGCAGTTCCGGGTTGCGGGTGGAGTACCAGCCGTTTTCCACGGTGTACCAGAAGACCTGGCCCAGCGGTGTGGCGTCCGGCCCGAGGGTGGGGATGACGCCCTCGGGCAGGTCGGCCCGGGCGACGTTGAGCTTCTCCAGAACGCGGCTTCGCGCCCAGTAGAAATCGGTACCGTCCTGGAAAACCACGTAGACGACGGACCAGCCGAACCCGCTGGTGGCCCGGATTTCGCGCACCTGAGGCACGCCCTGCAACGCGACCGTCAGTGGGTAGGTGACCTGCTCGTCGACGTCCTTCGGGCTGCGGCCCATCCACTCGGAGTAAACGATCGTCTGGTTTTCCGCGATGTCGGGAATGGCGTCCTTGGGATTGGCCATGTAGGCCTGCCGACCCCATCCGATCAGGGCGACGGCCAGGATCAGGGCGAGCAGCGGTGAGCGCAGGAACGTCCGGATGAGCAGGCTAGTCACGTCCGGCCTCCTGCGTGGCGGCCACCGCGGCGCGGATCCGCGCCTGCGTTGCATCGGGCAGCTTCACGATGTACTTCTGCGGGTCGGCCTTGAACTTCTTGTCGCAGCCCCAGCAGCAGAAGTACACGCGAACGCCGTGGTAGTCGATGAAAACGTCGTCCTGGACAGGGTTGCCCATGACCGGGCAGATGGTTTGAACGCCGGCGTCGGCGCGTTCCGTGGTGGGTTGATCCTGCTCGCCGGCGGGCGACGTCGCGGCAGGGCGGCCGTGCTCGGCGTAACTGTCGGCTCCGCGGCTCTCCAGTCCGCGGGCATGAAAAAGGCTTGGCTTGCCGGCGAGTTGCATCTGGCTGTCAATCACGAAGCCGCCGCGGGTGACGACGGACTGGCCGGCGGTCAGCCCGGAGAGGATGGGGTAGCATTCGCTTCCGGACTCGTCGCGACCGAGCGGGCCGATCTTGACCTCGACGCCGCGGTACGCGCCGGGTTCCGTCTCGATGTAGACGAGGGCTCGTTCGCCAGTCTGCATGACCGCCTCACGCGGGACGGCCAGGAGGGCGGCCGGATCGCTGGGCGGCAGATAGCCCGGCACAGACTCGACGTCCACCATGTCCATTCTGCAGATGGGGCAGGTCGCCGGGTCCTGGGCGGTTTCCCACGGGTGCATGGGGCAGGCGTATCGGCCTCCCAATGCCGGGCCGGCTGCCGTGGCCCGGGCGTCCATGGCGACGGAGATGTGAGCGGTGACGAACATGGCGGGTTTCAGTCTTCGCTCCGGGTTGTCCACGTTGACGCGGACCTTGATGGTACGGGTCCGGTCGTCCACGACGGGATCCACGAAAGCGATGTGCCCTTCGAACGATTCGCCGGGCAGGGCATCGGCGGTGACGCGGACGGTCTGGAACGGCCGGATCCACGGAACGTCGGCCTCGTATACGTCCAGCAGCAGCCAGACGTGCGTCAGG
>CAZBFW010000635.1:0-3020 GCA_964491135.1 uncultured Phycisphaeraceae bacterium
AGATAATGAGCGGTGACTGGAGTTCAGACGTGTGCTCTTCCGATCTGCGTATTCGTGACGTACGTCCCCCATGTCCCCGAGCCGTCGGCGGTGCTGCTGTTGCTGGCGGGTGGCCTGACGGTGCTGAGCGGCGGCGTGCGACGACGCTGACATCGCGACATCAGGACGTGCGGCCGGCCCCCCGGCTTCTGGCACAATCGTCTCATAAAAACCGCCGGACACAGCTCCCACCGTGCGGGTTTGCAGTCATAATGCGACGATTGAAGCCATATATGCAAGAAGCCTGCGGATCGTGATTTTCGGCGCGCGGCTGCGGGAGCTCCCCCGCTATAATCAGCGCTGCGGCAAGGCGTTGGGATGCGCCCTTGTACCGGGCCCGAGGCAGCGATCGGACGCCCGGCAAACCGCAAGAAAAACGAGTGATCAGGGAGTCTTGGTGATGCAACGAATCAGTATGCGCAGGCATGGTCTATCCGCCGGGTGCGGAATCTACGTATGCATGGTGCTTGCGGCCGTGGCCGGCGGGCAGACGGTGATCGTGGATAACGCCGATGCGAACTTCACCCTTCTGTCGGGCACCTGGACGACAGGCGCGTACGGCACGCCGTACGGGGCGGACTACAACTGGTCGTACTCGTCCGGCGGCGGCGGTTCGCCGGGCGAGGCGGAATGGCGGCCGAACCTGCCAACGGCCGGCACGTACGAGGTAACCATCTGGTATGTGCAGGGCACCAACCGGGCCGTGGATGCGCCGTTCACGGTGTATCACGCGGGTGGGTCCACTACCATCGACGTGAATCAGCAGACCAACGGTGAGACGTGGTTCAGCCTGGGGAGCTACAGCTTCAGCGCAGGGACGAGCGGATACGTCCGACTGGGCACGGATGCCAGCGCATACGTCGTCATCGCAGACGCGGTGCGATTCGAACTGGTGAGCGGGGTCACCGTCAACCTGACGATGGCGGTCGATCCGGCCGGCGCGGGCACGGTAACGCCGGTGGAGGGCGGACCCTATGCTGTCTCCCAGGGAATGAGCCAGCCGATCATTGCATCGCCGGCGGCGGGCTGGCAGTTTGATCATTGGGACGTCTCCGCGGGGGCGGGCGCGGCGAACCCGGGCGCACCGAACACGACCGTGTACATGGACCAGGACAAGACGGTGACGGCCGTGTTCGCACCGGCGGCACCAGGCGCGGGTGAGTTCCGTGCGGTCTGGATCGACGCGTTCGGGATCGGATTCAAGAGCGTGGCGGAAGTGGACGCGATGATCAACAACGCCATCGCGGGGCGATACAACGTGATCATCCCGGAGGTGCTGGCGTTCCAGGATACGGGAACCAGTGCGCACGGGGCATACTGGAACTCGAGCATCGTGCCGAAGGCGTCGGATATCAGCGGATCGTTCGACCCGCTGGCATACATGATCCAGCGGGCGCACGCGAACGGCATTGAGGTGCACCCGTGGCTGGTGGCGTTCCGCGTGTCGAGCGTCTGGCCGCCGGCGGGGAACTCCACCCTGGCGGCCCACCCGGAATGGATTATGGTTCCGCAAGCCGACATGGGAGGCGGTCCGGCGAAGGTGAGCAACTATTACACGCTGGATCCGGGTTCGCCGGAGGCGCAGAACTACCTGGCCAGCATCGTGGTGGAGATCTGCAGCAACTACGCGGTGGACGGCCTGCACTGGGACTATATCCGCTACACAACGAAGGATGCGGGGTACCCGTCGGATGTGGGCTACGCCGGGTCAACGCTGGCCCGGTTCCAGGAGCTGACGGGGTACGCGGGTACGCCGCCGTATGACGGCGAAGACTCGTGGGATGACTTCCGTCGGACGACGGTCACCGAAGTGGTGCGCCGGGCCATGACGGAGATCGCGCTGATCGATAGCGCGCAGCCGATTCGGCACTCTGGCGCGTTGGTCACCTGGTATCCGGCCAACACGGACTTCCACCAGACGCGGCCTTACTACGACGCGTTGTCTGACTGGGAGTACTGGCTGGAGGTGGGGTACCTGGATACGGCCATTCCGATGTCGTACTTTGATGAGGGCAGCTACCCCGTCACGTACCGGCAGTGGGTCGACAATACGGTGGCTATGGCGACTGCCTACGGCCGCCATGCGGTCATCGGGCCGGGGATCTACATGAACACCTTCGCGGACAGCCTCACGCAGATGCAGTATGCCCGAAACGCGGGCGCGGACGGGCTGTGCACGTACTCGTACCGTTCGACAAACGACGGCGGCGAACCGTGGGCAAGCTGGTATCCGTACGTGGCCGCGAGCTTGTTCACGGTAACGGACAGCATACCGATCATGCCATGGCGCCTGCCGCAGTACGCGACGAAAGGCTCCGTGTACGGCCGCGTGGTGGACGGCAGCACGGGGCTGCCCGTCGACCATGCCGTGGTTCACGCCGGCACGTCCGCGACGACGCAGACGGACGGGAACGGCCGGTTCCTGATTCAGAACCTGGTCGCCGGTGCAAGCGGCACGATTTTGGAGGTGTCGGCCGGGTACGATGCCACGCCGGACGTATCGCGGCCGGCGGTGCTTGTGGAGCGGGCCGGGATGACGGAGGTGAATTTTGCGATCGGTCCGTGGCTGGCGGGCGACTACGATGTTGACGGCGACGTTGACGGCGTGGACTACGTGCGGTTCGGCGGCTGCATTACCGGGCCGGACGCGGGACCGATCGGCGCGGGTTGCGACCTGTTCGACTCTGACCTGGACGGCGACGTGGACGCCCGGGACTTCCAGACGTTCCAGGAGGCGTTCACGGGATAGGCGTTCGACCTCTCGGACACGGGCCTGTGAAATCCAAGCACCCCATCACGGATGAGACCCGTGATGGGGTGCTTTGTTCTCTGCGTGAAGTCGCGTGAGCCCGTCGGCCGGCTGAATCAGACGGCCACGGCCGATCGGACCAGGCCGGCCACGCGTTTGACCTGCGTGCGTGTCATGCCCGGGTAGATCGGCAGGGCCAGCGTCTCGTTGGCCGCCGCCTCCGACTGCGGCA
>CAZBFW010000636.1:0-3016 GCA_964491135.1 uncultured Phycisphaeraceae bacterium
CGTGGCCAACGTAAAGGTGTCGTCGGAGCCGGACACGCGCGGCAACGCCATCGAGCGGTTCCTCGGCCAGCCGGGCACGGACCTGCAACGGGTCGCCCGGGAAACACTGGAAGGCGGACTGCGTGCGGTCATCGGCAAGATGACGCCGGAGGAGATTGTCGAAGACCGCGACAAGTTTGTGGCCACCGTCATGAATGAAGTCACGGATGACTTCCGGAAGCTGGGCCTGGTAATCGACAGCGTGAACATCCAGAATGTGCACGACGAGGAGCAGTACCTCGAGTCGATCTCTCGCAAGGCGGCCGCCCGCGTGCGGGCCAACGCCCGCCAGTACGAGGCGGAGCGCAAGTCCGAGGCGGACATCAAGGAAGCGGAGGCGGAGGCCCGCGCCCGCCAAGCCCAGGCCGAACGCGATGCAGAGGCCAAGCAGGCGGAGGCGCTGGGCCGCCAGAAGGCTGAACAGGCCCGGCTGTCGGCGGACAAAGTCATCGCGGAGTCGGACAACGCCCTGCGCATCCGGAAGGCGGAACTCGCCCGCGAGGCGGAGCTCAAGGAAGCCCAGACGCAGCAAGCCCGCGCCCAGGCGGAGGAGCAGCGGCTGGTCGCCACGGAAGTCAAGAAAGCTCTGGCCGACCGCGACGTGGCCAAGGCCCGGGCGGAAGGCGATGCGGCCAAGGTGCTGGAAGAGGGCAAGGCGCGTGCCACGGCCATCGAGCTGATCGGCAAATCCATCCAGCAGCATCCGGATGCGCTGAAGGTGATGCTCACGGAGATGATGCCGGACGTGGTGCGGGAGATCACCAAGACGGTGGCCAACGTGCGCCTGGACAACATCACGGTGATCGACGGCGGCGAAGGCCGGGCGATTGCCGGCGGCGCCCTGGGCCGGGCGCGGATCCTCAGCGAATCGCTCGCGACCGTGGAAAGCGTGCTGGGCATCGACCTGCGGAACCTCACGCAGAACATCGCGGGGAATCTGACGGGTGACCGTGGCGCCAAGCCGGCCAAGGCCGAAGGCGCCCCTCCCCCCGCCCCTCAGCCAACGAAGCCGACGAAGTAGCTTCCCATTTCAACGGCGACCGGAGGCGGCATGGGCAAGTGGGTACTTGTTCATGCCGCCCTCGTTGTGTCCCACTGGAAATATGCGCATTCCTGCGACAGGGGATTGCAGGAGTGAGACGCAGCGCGGGCTGGGCCCGCAACACGAGCGACGGAGCGACGAAGCGACGAAGCACAAAGGACCTGCGCCGGTGCGGGCGGGAGAATTTGCGCGGGACGCGGAGAATTCGGGCGTTTGCAGTGCAACGGTCCCCATTGACCCGTCGGAGGCTGCCGCGTGGGGCGGCGTCTGCGGCCGGTTTTGCATTTGACAAGGATTACCATTTGGTGTAGCTTGCCAAAGGGGCCAGAAGGGTCGGCCGTGAAACGTCAGCAGAAACAGGCGCGGATGGAGTACTTCGAGTCGCTGTGCCGGCAGCACGGGCTGTCGCGGACCGTGCAGCGGCGGACGATTTTCGAGGCTCTGCTGGACCGGGAGGACCACCCGACGGCCGACCGGGTGTACGATCTGGTGAAGCACCGGATTCCGGGCGTGTCGCTGACTACGGTGTACCGCGTCCTGGACAGGCTGGTGGAAATCGGCGTGATCAGCAAGCTCTGTCACGCGGGGGGCACCGTGCGGTTTGACCCGAAGATGCACCAGCATCACCACCTGGTGTGCGTGCAGTGTGAGCGCGTCCTGGATCTGGAAGACGAGAAGCTGAACGCCCTGACGCTGCCCGACGTGCGCACGCAGGGTTTTGAGATTCACGAGTTTCACATTCACCTCCGCGGCATATGCCCGGAGTGTCTGCGGAAGCGAAGCCGGAAGGGTGCGGTGTCTTCCGCGAAGCAGAAACGCCGGACACGAAGCGCGGTCCGGCGGAGAAGCAAGTGCCCATGAGGGACCGAACGACGACAGAATCACTCACCATCCGGAAGCGTTGCGGAGTCTCCCCAGGCTTCCGGCAGGGCGGGCAACCGCGCACGCGCGGTAACGGAACACTACGAGGGGTTTGGCGGTCCATCCGGGCGTCCGGCCCTTGTCTTACTTGACCTCGGACTCACAGGAGAACCAGTTCGTGACAACAACACAAGACAACCTTCAGGAGGCGTTTGCCGGCGAGAGCCAGGCCAACCGCAAGTACGTGGCGTTTGCCCAGCAGGCCGAGAAGGACGGGTTCGCCAACGTGGCGCGGCTCTTCCGGACGGCCGCGGAGGCGGAGACCATCCATGCCCTGGGGCATCTGGCCGCCATGGGCGGGATCGGAACCACCGCGGAGAACCTCAAAGCGGCCATTAACGGCGAAACGCACGAATACAAGGAAATGTATCCGCCCATGGTGAAGCAGGCGGAGGCGGACGGGCACAAGGCCAAGCGCATGTTCACCTACGCCGTGAAGGCCGAGGCGGTCCACGCGAAGCTCTACCAGATGGCCCTCGAAGCCGTGAAGGCCAGCAAGGACCTGAAGGAGACCGAGTTCTACCTCTGCCCGATCTGCGGACACATTGAGTTGGGCCGGCCGCCCGCCGCGTGCCCGATCTGCGGCGCCAAGGCGGACAAGTTCGTGCGGATGTGAACGAAGCTGTGGCAACGACCTGGTCCGCGTCACAGATCCGCGCGTTCGACTCACGAAGCGCAGGGAGCGACCGATGAGCAGCAGCACCACCCGCCGTTGGGAATGCGCCGTCTGCGGTTACATCTACGACGAGGCCGCAGAGGGTGTCCCCTGGGATCAACTGCCCGACGACTGGGAATGCCCGCTCTGCGGCGCGGGGAAGTCCGAGTTTCACCCGTTGGATTCCGCCCCGGCGGAAGCGGCGGAAACCGGCCGGGCGCCGGCCGGCGACTACCTCGCCCGGTGGGCCCGATCGTCCGACGAGCGGGAAGTCCACATGGCGGACATTCATCGCATGGCCGCCACGGGAAAGTCCATCAGCGAACCCATGCGGTCCACCCAGGCCGTCTTCTCCTGGG
>CAZBFW010000637.1:0-3012 GCA_964491135.1 uncultured Phycisphaeraceae bacterium
GCGTACCCCCAGGCGATCCGACACACGGTGGAGATCGCCCGCCGTTGCACCTTCCACCTGGACGAACTGCGGTACGAGTACCCGCAGGAAATCTGCCCGATTGGCCGTACGCCGACCGAGTATCTCGCGGAACTTACCTGGGAGGGCACTCGGCGGCGTTTTCCGGACGGCGTGACGCCCCGGGTGCGGGCCCAGATCGAGCACGAACTGTCCCTGATTGCCGAGTTGGCCTACGAGCCGTACTTCCTGACGGTCTGGGACATCGTTCAATTTGCGCGATCCCGCGGGATTCTCTGCCAGGGTCGCGGCAGTGCGGCCAACTCGGCCGTCTGTTACTGCCTGGAGATCACGGCCGTCGACCCGGACCGCATCGACGTGCTCTTTGAGCGGTTTGTCAGTCGCGAGCGAAACGAGCCGCCGGACATTGACGTGGATTTCGAGCACGAGCGTCGCGAGGAAGTTTTTCAGTACATCTACAACAAGTATGGGCGGGACCGGGCCGGCATCGTGGCGGAGGTGATCACGTACCGCCCGCGTTCGGCCGTACGTGAGGTGGGCAAGGCCCTGGGCCTTTCGCTGGATCGCGTGGACCGCCTGGCCCGGGCGCACGAGTGGTGGGACCGCACGCCCGCCGCGGACGATCGTCTCCGCGAGGCCGGCCTGGACCCGAACGACTACTCCGTCCGCTGTTTACGCAGGCTGGTGGAGCAGATTCTCCGCTTCCCGCGTCACCTATCGCAGCACGTCGGCGGCTTCGTGATCACCCGCGGTCCGTTGTGCGAAGTGGTGCCGATCGAAAACGCCGCCATGCCCGACCGCACATTCATCGAATGGGACAAGGACGACATCGACGCACTCGGAATGCTGAAGGTGGATTGCCTGGCCCTGGGAATGCTGACGGCGATTGGGAAATGTCTGGCATTGATCAATGAGGCACGGAGGCACGAAGGCACGAAGGCACGAGGGGTAGAGAACGCCAGGGCAAGTAGCAACGGGAAATCGAATCCACATGAACCAACAGAAAGGGAAAGCGATGGGACAGATCAAGACGTTTCGGGACCTGATCGCCTGGCAGAGGGGTATTCAGCTTGCGAAGGAGGTCTACAAGGTCACCCAGACGTTTCCGGAAATCGAACGGTTTGGGTTGGTGATTCAGTCGCGAAGAGCGGCGGTCTCGATTCCGTCCAACATTGCCGAAGGCTACGCGAGGGCCAGCCTCCCGGATTACCTACGGTTCCTGAAAGTTGCCAGAGGCTCCCTTGCGGAACTGGAGACACAACTACACTTGGCCAGCGAGTTGGGATTCATGAAAGCCCCAACTCCCCTGATAGAACTCATTGCCGAGACCGATCGAGTTCTTCAAGGCCTCATCCGCAGTCTGCAGAAACCCAAGGAGTAACGCCCTTTCCGACGACCCACGCCACGTCCTCTCCCGTCTCCACTTTGTGCCTTCGTGCCTCCATGCCTTCGTGCCTGTCCCTCCACACCATCCCTCCCGAAGACCCGGCCGTGTACGAGATGATCTCCCAGGCCGATACCGTCGGCGTCTTCCAGATCGAGAGCCGGGCGCAAATGAGCATGTTGCCGCGACTGCGGCCCAGGAATTTCTACGACCTGGTCATCGAGGTGGCCATCGTCCGGCCAGGGCCCATCCAGGGCAAAATGGTCCATCCATACCTGCGCCGCCGCAATGGCGAAGAGCCCGTTCTCTACCCCACGCCGGAAATCGAGGCCGTGCTGGCCAAGACGCTCGGCGTGCCGCTCTTCCAGGAGCAGGCCATCCGACTGGCGGTCGTGGCGGCGGGCTTCACGCCGGGCGAAGCGGACCAGCTCCGCCGCACCATGGGGGCGTGGGGCCGGACCGGGTCCATCGAGCGGTTTCAGCAGCGATTGGTCGACGGCATGATGGCCCGCGGGCTCTCGCGGACGTTTGCCGAACACGTATTCGAGCAGATCGCCGGTTTCAGCGGATACGGATTCCCCGAAAGCCACGCCGCGTCCTTCGCCCTGCTGGTCTACGTGTCGGCCTGGCTCAAGCGGTATCACCCGGCGGCTTTCACGGCGGCCATCCTCAACTCGCAGCCGATGGGCTTCTATGCCCCCGCTCAACTCGTCCGGGACGCCCAGCAGCACGGAGTGGAAGTGCGACCGGTGGATGTCAATTGCAGCGGGTACGATTGTGGGTTGGAGGAAAGACACGAGACGGGGAGGCACGAAGGCATCCCGGCGCGCCGGGAAAGGCACGAAGGAAGAGAGGGATCGAGGGATCGAGGGATCGAGGGGCCGGGGGAAGGGGAGGCGGCGTTGCGGCTGGGGATGCGGCTGGTGAAAGGGATTTCGCGGGAGAACGTGGCCGGTATCGAGACGACGCGACAGGCAGGTCCGTTCACCACCGTGCTGGATGTCTGGCGGCGGGGCGGCGTATCGCGGGCGGTGCTGGCCCGGCTGGCCGCCGCGGACGCGTTCCGCTCCCTCGGCCTGGATCGCCGACAGGCACTCTGGCAGGTGCTGGCGATTGACGAGGATCTGCCGCTGTTTGCCGGGCTCGTGCCGGAGGAGCCGGATACACCGCTTCCCGCCCTGCCGATCGAACAGCAGGTGGTGCAGGATTACGAGGCGGTCGGCTTGTCATTGACCGCTCACCCGATCGGCCTGCTGCGCAGCGCCCTCCGCCGAGGTGGAATCGTTCCCGCGAAGCAGCTTGCCGGCGCGCGACACGGACAGAACGTGAAGGTCGCCGGCCTGGTGCTGGTGCGGCAGCGACCGTTAACCGCTTCCGGCACGGTGTTTTTTACCCTGGAGGACGAAACGGGGATTGCCAACCTGGTGGTCCGGCCCGCCGTGTTCGAGCGAGACCGACGGGCCGCCCGCGGTGCCATTGCTCTCGTCGCGGAAGGCCGAGTCGAACGGCAAGGCCAGGTCATCCACATCCAGACGCTCCACTTGCGCGATCTTTCCGAATCCCTGGGAAGCCTGCGCCGGATGTCACGAGACTTTCACTGATCCGACCCT
>CAZBFW010000638.1:0-2237 GCA_964491135.1 uncultured Phycisphaeraceae bacterium
GCCGGGACCACTGCTCAAGAAGCAGTGGCACACGGTGGCACACACGTGAATCAGCCGAGACCACTGCTCAAGAAGCAGTGGCACGCAGTGGCAAGGAGCAGTGGCACGTGGCGACCCGGGGCTTCGCGGCGTCAGTCGAAATGCGGCTGAATCATCGAGAAGTCCTTCAGGTCCACGTCGGCGTCGCCGTCCGCGTTGGCGCAGGCGCAGCCGGCGGCGTGCGGTTGGTCCGGTCCGGCCAGGCAGTCGGCGATCAGCGGCCAGTCATCGAGATCGACGTTGAAATCGTTGTTGCAGTCGCCGGGGTACGACGGGCCGGGGCCCAGGTACACGTCGCGAATGTCGACGTGCGCCTCGCCGAAGCGGGCCGGCTCTTCGTCCTCCACGTACAGCGCATGCCCGCTGAACAGGATCTGGCTGACCTGCGTGGGGTCGAACAAATCGTCGGCCGCGATGATGTCCAGCGGTGCCTCGATGGTCTGCCACTCGGGATACGTCGGGTCGGGTTGCGGGCCGTACAGCGCACCGAGATCCGCGGTGTACCCCATGGAATCGAGCAGCGTTACGTAGATCGGGGCGTATTCGTAGGGGGCCGGATACGCCTCGCTCTGGTAATAGCGGGCGGCGAAACTCAACATGAGCCCGGGTTCCGTAATGTTGGCCGGATCGTGGCATGCCCATCGCAGATCGATGATCGGTCCGGACCAGGCCTGGCCCGTCGGGAACAGGACGCGGGTGAACGCGTGCAGGCCGTCACTGAGAAACAGCAGTTCGGCGGGCGGCTCAACCTGGATCGCGTCAAGAGTCGGGTCGGTCGGGTTGTGCAGGTTGATCTGCTGATTCATCGGGAAGACGGCCGGCAGCGGCAGGCCGCCTTCGGCGACGACCGTGGTCACGGCCGAGCTGGACAGGCCGTCTTCGTCATAGGTCGTCAGCTTGATCTCGGACGAACCGAGCGGCAGCGTGACGACGATATCGGGATAGTCACCGTCGTAGAGGACCTTGTTGTTGACGGTCCAGACCCAGCGGGTGATCGGGCCGTCGGGGTCGTAGCTGCCGCCGCCGCTGATCGGCGTGGGATACCGGGGGCAGCCCGGCGGGGTTGTCGGCGTCGACGGTGGCGTGGTGACCGGCGGGTTCCCAGGGATGCACCACCAGTAGGTGGGAGGGTCCCAGTTGTCCGGCGCCGAGTATAGCCCGTCATTCAGCACGTCGGCATAGAGGTACCATGGCCCCGCGTAGGGACAATCGTGCACGTGATGCTGGATGGCGCCGCCGCGGCGATTCGTGACGAACAGGCCGCTGTGGGCGATCGGATCTCCGTCGTTCTTGGACGGGTAGCCGGGCCCGAGTTCGTACCAATAGAGGGACCACTCGTGGAAGGTGCGCGTCCGGCGCGCATTCGTGTCGACGATATACACCGGCTCGCCGACGAGGTAGATGTCCTTGTCGACGTGGATGGTGATTTCCAGATCGGCCGGCCGGAACATGCAGGTTTCCCACTGGTCGGGGTTGCGGCCGTTGCCGTTGATATCCTCCCCGCCGTCAAAATCGCTGTCGTCGTCCGAGTCGCAGTCCGCCTCGGAGCGGAGTCCGTCGCCGTCCCAGTCGGAGAATGACAGGGCGTCGTTCTCGTGGCCGGAATGGTACCGGTCGTGGAAGGTGTAGTTGCGGATTTCCTCCTTGTCGGGCACTTCGTCGTCATCGGTATCCTGGTCGTTGGCCGAGGACTGCAGGGCCCGCGTCGCCTCGTCGAAGTCCATCACGCCGTCGCCGTCGGAGTCGGTGGTGACGGAGGCTTCCTGCATCCGGCCGGTCACGCCCGCGGCGGGCTGGAGCCAGACGGCGTCGAACTGGTTGGTGCGGTGGTGGCGCCAGTACGGCGTGGGCGACCCGGCGATGACGTAGCTGAAGACGTGCGGATGGTGGGGCCCGCGCCACGGGTCGTGGGCGTAGACGATCTGGCAGTTGGTGCCGCTCGTCGTCGTGAACTCGAAGTAGAAGGTCGGGACCAGGCAATGGCCGGGCACGGCGGCGACGAAGCACTCGCGTTCATCGATCCACTGTTTCATTTGCGCGAAGGTGAAGTTGCCCGCCCCGACGTATTGGTAGCTGATGGCTGCGCCGTTCAGCGCCCAGGACAGGGTGGTGGTGATCTGTCCGTCGCTGTTCGCCCGGTCATGCCCCAAGTCTCCCTCCGGCTCGGGGCGTTGCGTGTTCCAGTTCTCGTAGGCGAT
>CAZBFW010000638.1:2247-3009 GCA_964491135.1 uncultured Phycisphaeraceae bacterium
ATTCGATCCTGGCTCAGGTCACCGCCGTGCCTGCCGTTCACCATGGCGATGGACGCGGCCCAGCAGTAGTTTCGGCCGTGTCGGCAGCCGCTGTCCTCCGGGCTTTGGTTCGGGTGGGACTGGTCCCAGGCACAGCTTCCGGTTTCCGGACAGCCCGGGCGGGTATGCGCATCCATGTCGTTCCAGAGGCACAGCAGATTCGTATCCTTGCGCTGATATTTGAACGGGCATGCACGGCAGAGCTGCGCTTCGATGCTTTCCAGATCCGGGTTGACCACGAACATCCACTCGGCGGCCCAGGGCGTGAAATCGACGCCGGTTTGGGCGCGCACGCGCCAGAAGTAAACATTGGTCGGCAGGGTCAGGCCGGGCGTGTACTCGGCACCGGGCAGGCCGGTGGCATAAACCAGCGTGGTGGCGAACGTGTAGTCGGTGGCCAACTGGAATTCGTAGGCGGTGGCGCCGGGGAGCGGCGTCCAGGTAAACGTGGCCGGTGTCGTGGTGAACACGTCGCGGTTGCTTGGTGAAAGCTGAATCGGGTTTTCGACCGTGTAGGCCCGGTGGTGCGCGTAGAGGGAGATCGGCACGACGCGCCAGTCTTCCGGCAGATTGCGGTCGAAGCCGTCGAAGTATCGCGCCAGCGAGTCGCCGGTCTGGAGTTCGTCCGTGGCTACGAAGGCGCCGGCGGTCCACAGGCCGGCGTTGACCGCGTGGTCAGATCGGAAGAGCACACGTCTGAACTCCAGTCACGAGATTCCATCT
>CAZBFW010000639.1:0-3007 GCA_964491135.1 uncultured Phycisphaeraceae bacterium
GTCCCAGGCGCCGTTCACATCGTGATGCAGCATTCGCGTCAGGCCCTCCGCGCCGAACCGCGCGCACCGGCTGACGTCCAGGCCCAATTCATCCAGCAGCCGGCGGGTGCGGGCGGCCAGCGCCGGCGCATCGTCACTGCCGAAGAGCATGCGAGCATGCACGTTGGGTATGCCCGGCGGGGGATTGACCGAGAGCGTCAGTTTCCGCTGACGAGTCTGCTCGGCGTCGAAGGTCTGCACCGGCATGGCGGGCCAGCCGTATTCGCGCTCTCCGTCGTGGCGGAATTCGAAGTCCAGCTCCACGCGGGCGGGTGATCCGGCGAACATGACCGGCACGACGAAGGGCGTGTCGCCCTTCTCCTTCACGGTGATGGGCAGATCCGCCATCGTGTTGCAGAGCACACGGGCGGGAGCCCCGACGGGCAGATCGATCCGGACGGCACCCTGGCTGGATCGGACCTCGACGGCCGGTCGAAGCTCGCCAGCCTTGCCGAACGCCGCGGCCAATGCCGCCGCATCCACGGAGATTTCCACGCGCCGCTGCGTGAACGCGGGTATGGCCGCGGTATCCACTTTTGCAAGCAACGCCCCGCGGGCGTCGACGAGCGAAACGCGGACCCTGGAGGCGGCGCGGGGCGAGTCGTTGAACAGGTCCAGTTCCAGGTGGTACGCCAGCCCGCCGCGCACGGTGACCGGCCGGGCCAGGCGTGGGGACCATTCGCCGGTCAGTCCGCCCTTTCGGCGGCGCAGGCCGGGGAAGGCTGCGGCGGACGGCCGCTTGGCGCTGAACGTCAGACGCGGTGTCGGCCTGGCGTCCGTGGCCCCGAGGAAGTGAACCCGAATGCCCCAGAAGTTCGGGCCGGTGGGGCTCTTGAAAAGTAGGCGGTTCCAGCCTTTGCGGAGCGTCACCTTCACGTCGTCGTGGTGGGTCAGCACGCTGCGCATGGGCGCATCCGTGCGGTAGACCTCCTCGCCGTTGAGCCAGATGACGCCGCCGCAGTCGTTTCCCACCCGCATCCGCACGGTCTGCCGGGTGGGAGACTGGATGTAGCTGAACGCATAGGCGAACACCCAGTGGCGTTGCGGGTAGGGCAGCACGGGGTCGTGGTTCTCGATTCGACCGTGGTGCGTTTCGTAGCGAGTCCAAGCCGCCCCGTTGAACATCTCGCCGGCCTGCGGGGCAAAATCCGCCTCGCAGGGAAACCCGCTCTGCGTCCACCGACCGGCGGTGCGGTCGCGCAGCGGGAACGCACCCAGAACCAGCCAATCCGTGACGGGGAGCGGCTCGGTTGTCTTCGTTTGCGCCATGATGGCCCTCCGACATAGCAAACCGGCCCGTTTCAGGGCGGGCCGATCCGCAATCAAAACGGCAAACGGCCCAAATGTCAAAACGGATGCAGAACCGGGTGGGCATGTTCCGCCGCTGCGACGGGCCGCCTACTCCAGGAAGGGGTTTGATTGCTTTTCGCGGCCGATCGTGGTCCGGGGTCCGTGGCCGGAAACCACGCGCGTCTCGTCGGGCAGGGTCAGGAGGTTCTTGCGGATGTTCTCAACCAGGCGTTTGTGGTTGCTGTACGCGAAGTCCGTGCGTCCGATGGAGCCGGCGAAAAGGGCGTCCCCCACGACCACCACGCCTGCGTCCGGACAATAAAAGCTCCTCCCGCCGGGAGAATGGCCGGACGTGTCGAGAACGGCCCAGTCGCTTCCGTCGAGAGAAAGCAACTCGCCGGGGACCAGGTCGTGCAGGTGATCCGTGGAAACGGTCAGCCCGAATCCGAAGTCCGCGGAGAGATTCAGTGCGGGGTCGGTCAGGAACGGCCATTCCTCCCGGGCCAGGTAGAGCGGGATCGGGCCCAGCCAGTTGCGCAGCTCGTCGACCCCGGCGATGTGGTCGCCGTGCGCGTGGGTCAGCAGAATCGCCTTGGCCGTCAGGGCGTGCCGGTGAATGTAATCAGCCATCCGCTCCGCGTGAGGCGGCAGCCCAGGGTCGATCACCCAGCAGTCTGCCTCGTCGCGGAAATGCACGACGAGTCCGTTCTCCATGAAGGAGGGATCGTGCTCGGCGCGAACATGCAGCGGTCTTCCCGCCATCGGCTTATGGAGACCCTCCGTTCCCGGGGCTGCTGCCGGTGCTGGGTGACTGGCCGGTGAGTGACTGCTTGAGCCGCAGGAAGTCCTGAACCTCCGGCAGCGCGTCAATGCGTTCACGATGTCGCCGGGCCTCGTTCCCCAGCGACGAGCCGGCGTAGCGGCGCTCCACGCGCAGGGCCTCCTCGCGGGCCTCCATGGGCCGCCCGCCCGCCAGCAAACGTTCCGATCGAAGCAAGCCCTGCCGGCCCGCCTGCTGCAACTCCGCCAGCAGTTCCACGGCGGCGTTCACCTGGTCGGGAAACCGCGTGGCCGGATGTCGAATGATCGCCTCCAGCCCGCAGACGACGGGACCGATGCAACCGTCGTCCGGGCGGCACCGGCGGGCATCGTTCAGTGTGCGCTCGCCCTGGGCGCGGCAGAACGACTCGAACCAGGACATCGCGGCCTGGCCGACGCCGGGGTCCAGTACGTGACCGATCTGCGGTCGCTGCACGCTTACGCTGACATCGTTGCCCCGCAGCAGGGCCAGTCCGTCTCTCATGCGATCACGGTTGATGTCCGATTCGCCGACGGCGTAGAACACCGGCACCTGGCTGTGCGCCCGAACGTGTTCCGCCCGGACCGTGGGAGGCACGTAATTGGCCGTCACGGCCACGGCGGACGCCGGGAAGCCCTGCACGTAAAGCAGGTGAAAGGCCATCGCTCCACCGGCGGAGTGGCCGGTCAGGAGGACACGATTCGGATCGTACAAGACAGTGCGCGAGACGTGGTCGAAGAGTTCCTGCATCAGCTTCACGTCGCTGTCGCGCCAGCCGGCGTGCGTGGCCTGCGGGGCGACCAGGACCATGGGAAGCGTGTGCTCGAACGACCGCCAGAAGGCCAGGATGCCGGCGGCGGTGGTCTCCGTCCCGTGCAG
>CAZBFW010000640.1:0-2999 GCA_964491135.1 uncultured Phycisphaeraceae bacterium
GAAGACGCGGCCTCGGTATATGATCGGGTGGACACGCTCATAGCGCTCGCGGACGACTGGAACCGCGTCATCGCGGGGGCGGAGTTTGGGAGCGATTACCTGAACCTCAACACGAACACCCGGTTCCGGCTCATCTTCGGGCAGACGGACACATCAACCCGGACGGCGTCGAGGTCCGCCAGGTCACCGGCGACCGGCAGAGGACACTCAAAGCCGGTCGGGCCGCCGTGCGAATCCGCCGTTCCGAAAGGCGGGGTGCCGAGGTGACGCTGGAGTTCCTCGACGGCGTGGAGATTTCCGATCCCGCCACCCCGGGGCGCTCGAGCCACAAGGACCGCTGGGAGTCCGAGAGTTTCTCCCTGCCGTCCGCCATAACCGACGAGGTCATGCGGTTATCCCCGCGCAAGCTGCTCGACAGGGACGCCGCTGATACGTTCCGCCTCCGGCCGCAGGTTCGAGAACTGCACGGAAAGCTGTGCGATCACCTGGCCGTGATACACCGGGATCTGGTCGCACTGATCCACGCCCGGCTGGCCTTCAGCGTCAGCGTGCTCGTTCTGGTGGTGCTGGGTGCGGCCCTGGCCATCGTGTTCCGCGGGTCGCACGTGCTGACCGCCTTCGGCATCGCGTTCGTGCCGTCGGTTCTGGTGACCGTCATCATCATCATGGGGCGGCAGATGGCGGAGAAGCCGGGCACCGCTCTGACCGGTCTCCTGATCATCTGGGGGGGCATCGCGCTGGTGGGCGTGCTGGATATCCTGGTATTGACCCGGTTCGTGAGGCGGTAGCAGCCGGCATGATCAGCACACTGGATCGGTACATCCTGCGTTCGCTGCTGGTGAACTACCTCATTGCGCTGGGTGTCATGATCAGTCTGTACATCGTGCTCGACCTGTTCTTCAACATGGACGAGTTCACGGAAGACCATCGGACGGTCGGGCAGGTGCTGGCGGGGATCGGCAGCTATTACGGGGCGAACTTCTTCAAGTACTTCGGGCAGCTCTCCGGGGTGATCACGGTGGTGGCCGGCATGCTGACGCTGGGCCGGCTGCGCCGGCTCAACGAGCTGACCGCCATGCTGGCCTCCGGCGTGAGCCTGTACCGGGTGGCGGTTCCGGTCATCGCGTTCGGCGTCGCGACCACGGCCGCGTGGTTCGTCAACACGGAGTGGATCATTCCCTCCATGGCCCACCAGTTGGCCCGCCGGCACGACGACCCGCTGGGAGAGCGGACCTACGAAGTGTGGTTTCTGACCGACCGTGACGGCGCGCTGCTTTCCGCCCGGCAGTTTCTTCCGTCGACCGGCGAAATGCGTGACATGCTGGTCCTGGTCCGGAACGAGAAGGGCGACATCGCGCAGGTCATCGAGGCGGAGCTGGCCACCTGGGAATCACAGCCCGGTCTTCCCCGGGGCGGGCGCTGGAAGCTGGCGCGAGGGCTGCGCCGAACCCAGGTCACTCGCGGCCCCGGCGCCATCGGCCCGCAGGCGGAACTCGCCGAATCCTTCGTCAACTACTACCTGAGCGACCTGACGCCGCGCGACATCCAGATGCGCCAGTCGTCGCAGTGGCTGCGCTACCTGAGCTCCGCCCAACTGGCCGACCTGGCCGGACTGGGCCTGCCGGACACGCAGAACATCGCGCAGATCCGCCACGAGCGATTCGCCACGCCGGTGGTCAACGTGCTCATGATGCTGCTGGGCGTTCCCTTCCTGCTCCGCCGGATGGCGGGAAACCTGATCAGCGACGCCGGCAAGTGCCTGCTGGCCTGCGGGCTGTGCTTCGTGGTGTCCGTCATCGGCCAGAACCTCAGCCCCGCCGGCCTGCCCGCGCTGCCCGGCTGGATCCCCATCATCCTGTTCGCTCCCGTGGCCGTCGTGCTGCTCGACCGCATCCGGACGTGAGACGGACGGGGAACAGCGTTCCATTGGCTCCAAGAGAGGGGGGTCGCAGAAGATGCACGGCCGAATTTGGATCGTTGCGATTGCCATTCTCATCGGCTCCGCGTTCATCACGCTGGCCATTCTGAACCGGCCGGCCGCACAAGGCGTGGTACGTGCCGGGCGTTTTGAGGTGGTCGATCTCAACGGCGTGCTCCGAGGCGTGTTTTCCGTGGATGGAAGAGGCGGGACGTGGCTCACGCTGCACGACACCGCGGGAAACATGCGCGAATACCTTGGTGTTTCGGTTGACGGATCCACTTGGCTGTCCATGAGGGACGTGACCCCGGGCAAGGGGCTCTCGGTGTTCCGGAAGGCGGACGGAAGCGCCGGGATCGGCATTTCGGATGCACCCGACAAGCCCCGGGTCGCGCTGACGGCAAACGCGGATGGGTCGAGCACTCTCGTCCTGAAAGGTGCGTCCGGCGTGGAACAGATCCAGATCGACACGTCCCGTGAAGGATTCATGCGACTGGGATTCTGGAAGGGAGAATCAACGATTCGCGCCGGGATGTGGGTCGACCCGAACGGCGACCCGTCGCTGCTTCTGTATGACAACGCCGGGAAGAACCGGGCCGCTCTCTTCCTGCTGCCGGATGGCCGACCGATCGTCCAGGTCTGCGACGAGCGGGAAGCGGTCCGACTTGAGATGGGGATCGGCAGCAACGGCGTCCCACAGATATCTGCATACGACGAAAACGAACACCCACTCTGGAGCGTCCCGCAGCTCCCCGTGTCAAGTGCTCCCGCCTCGGAGTCTCCGACCACGCGTCCCGCCGAGTGACCCGGGCTCGCCGCAGCGCAGGCGCATCAAGCCCAGACAACGTCTACGAGTCTGTTCCACCAGTTATCGAAGCACTTCGGTCAAACGCGGTTCCGCACTCCGGACAGGCCGGTCCGGGCGAACCGGAAAGGTCGTAACCGCATCGCTGACACTGGTGCGCAGCGAAGTCGGGCCAGTACCGACGGCGCACCGCCACGGCGATCGCCAGCAACGCCAGCGGTGCCAACCCGAGAACCAGCAGAACGAAACCCGTAGTCTTCACGAACCACAACAGCG
>CAZBFW010000641.1:0-2998 GCA_964491135.1 uncultured Phycisphaeraceae bacterium
ATAATGAGCGGTGACTGGAGTTCAGACGTGTGCTCTTCCGATCTGGCATCGGTCTTCGACGGCAAGGCCGTCGCGGCGAAAATCAAACGGCAGACGGCCGAGCGAGTGCATCGGTTGGCCGGCCAGGACATACGGGTCCAGCTGGACGCGATTCTCGTGGGTGATCCGGCGGCGGGTGCGATTTTCACGCAGTCGCAGGAGCGGCAATGCCGTGAGGCCGGCATTGCGTACCATCTGCATCCGCTGCCCGCCGGCTGCACGCAGCAGGACGTGACGGGGCTTATCCGGCACGTGAATGACGATCCGGACGTCACCGGCATTCTGCTGAACCTGCCGTTGCCTCCCGGCCTGGACACGCCGGCGGCCCAGTACTGCATCGACCCCTACAAGGACATCGAGGGCGTGAACCCGACGAACATCGGGATGCTGTTCTACAACTGCCCCATCATGGCCCCCTGCACGTCGGTGGCGGTGCTGGAGGTGGTACGCGAACTGGGCTGCGAAGTGCGGGGAAAGCACGCGGTGGTCATCGGGATGGGGACGATCACCGGCCGGCCCATGGCGCTGAACCTGATGCAGCAGGACGCCACGGTCACCGCGTGCAACGTGTATACGAAGAATCTGAGGGAGCTGACGCGGCAGGCGGACATCCTGGTGGCCACCGCCGGCGTGCCGGGCCTGGTGACGGCCGACCACGTCAAGCCGGGCGCGATCGTGATCGACGTGGGCATCAACCGCGTGCCCGTGTCCCCCGGCAGCGACAAGACGAAGGTGGTGGGCGACGTGCGGTTCGACGAGGTGCGCGAGGTGGCCGGCGTCATCACGCCGGTGCCCGGCGGCGTCGGCCCGGTGACGGTGGCCGTCGTGCTGCGCGCCGCCACGGAAGCCGCCGAGCGCCAGCGCGGCCCGCGACGGCTGGGGGTGTGACCGATGGCCTTCGAGTTGCGCCGGAAGCCTGGCCGCGGCACTATCGAACCTGCGAAGGAGGCTAGTGCGATGAAGCGTCGAGTTGAAACCGTAGTCGCTGTGACCACATGGGTCGGCTTGACCTTGAACGTCTCAGCGAGTGTGTACATCCGCAGTATGCCGGCGCCAGGGACATGGGCGGAGTGGCGTTTTACCTCCGATCTCTTCAGCCCGGGCGTAGAGGCGAAGGTTCGGCTCCTCGCCGGCAGCATCTCGACCCGAGAGGGACGGCAGCTTCAGACGCTGTCGCTGACCGGGACGTGGGAGGACGACAGCAAGGCACATCCCATCAAAGCCACGTACGAAGTAGACCGTGAACGGCTCAAAAAAGACGGGCATGCGTGCGATGCGGCCCGAGTCGTGGAGGCCTGGTGGCCCGAGGGGGAGGAGGTAGTCAGACTGGCCGCTGATGACCCACGGATGGTGTTCTACAAGCGTATCCTCTACCGCATTGAGGGCTTGCGTATCGAGAAAGAGCCGACCCGGCTGGATGAGCCGACGCTCAGGGAGTTTGAATTGAAGAAGGCCACCGGCATCGCGGAGACGAGGCACTTCGGCGGGGGCGAAGCTCCGGAAAGCAAATTTGAGGCATGGATCGGCGACGACGTGCCGTTCGGCGCGGCCCAGTGGCGAACGACCACGGAACTGCCGCTCGGAAGAAAGACGGTGACAGTTGTTCTTACCGCAAAGATGTCCGCCCAGGGGACAGAGAAAGACGATGTGAAACAGACCGCGGGCTCGGAGCGGTCGAAAGCGCCGGCAACGGCGTCAGCGAAACCCGCGGCACCTTCGGATGGAGACAAGGAATGATGGCGACAATCCGCGAAGCGCGCGCGGCGACGAGCAAGGTGCACCGGGCGGTGCTGATTGTGCTTGTCTGCGTCGGCCCGGCCATACAGGCCGCAGAGATCCGTGTTGAATTCCGGCCCGGACAGCAGGAGGCCGTAGCGAAGTGGGTGGGGGAGCACCTGGACGGGCTGGTGGACGTGTGTAAGCACATCCACGCAAACCCGGAACTGTCGCGGTACGAGGAGAAGACCGCGGCGCTGGTGACGGAACACCTGCGGAAGTACGGCTACGACGTCACGACGGATGTTGGCGGGCACGGCGTGGTGGGCGTGCTCCGCAACGGAGCCGGGCCGACGGTCCTGGTGCGCGGGGACATGGACGCGCTGCCCATCACGGAAGACACCGGGCTGGACTACGCCAGCAAGGTCCAAGTCACGCTGCCCGACGGCACCACCACGGGCGTCATGCACGCCTGCGGGCACGACGTTCACACCACCACGCTGCTTGGAACGGCCGGCGTGCTGAGCGCCACCCGCGACCAGTGGCGGGGAACGGTGGTCATGGTCGCCCAGCCGGCGGAAGAGTCCGGAGGGGGCGCGGAACGAATGATCAACGACGGCCTGTTCGAACGGTTTCCGCGCCCGGACTTCTGCCTCTCGCTCCACGTGTCGCACGAGATGCCGGCCGGACAGGTGGGCTACCATTCAGGCTGGGCCGCGGCGAACGTGGACGCGGTGGACATCACCATCTACGGCCGGGGCGGGCACGGGGCCCGGCCGAACGACACGGTGGACCCGATCGTAACCGCGGCCTACGTGATCACGCAGTTGCAGACGCTGGTGAGCCGGCGGGTCAATCCCGTGAAACCGGCGGTGGTGACGGTGGGGTCCATCCACGGCGGGTCGCGGCACAACGTCATTCCGGATGAAGTGACGATGAAACTCACGGTACGCTCGTACCAGGAGGACGTGCGCCGACAACTGCTCGACGGCATCCGGCAGATCACGACGGACGTCTGTACGTCGTTCGGATGTCCCCGGCCGCCGAAGGTGGACATCCGCGAGGGTCTCCCGGCGTGCTACAACGATCCGGACCTGACGGCAGCCGCGGCGGAGGTGTTCCGCAAAGCCATCGGAGCGGAGAACGTGGTCGAGCGGCCGGCCGGCATGGGCGGGGAAGACTTCGGAATGCTCCCGCGGCACCTGGAGAAGCCGGGGCTGCAGATCAGCCTGGGCACCGTCGC
>CAZBFW010000642.1:0-2990 GCA_964491135.1 uncultured Phycisphaeraceae bacterium
AGCCCCGTAGCGCTGTCCGGCCCTTCGAGTTCGAGCATCGCCTCCAGCGCCGGCATGAGCTTCTCGAAATCCGCACTCTCGGCAGGCCGAAGCAGTTGGAAATTGGGCGTCGCCCGGGAACGCCCGTCGGCCACCCGGAACGGCACCTCGGCCGAGCCCGCGAGCGGATACCGCTTGTCCGTCGGCTCCACGCCGCGCGTGACCGGCCGGAAGACCAGGTAGTACCAGTTGTACCGGGCAAGCCGGGCGAACCGGTGCCCGTGGATTTCCGAGCCGTCCGGGCCCTGCCAGATCCACTCGGACGGGCACTCGTGCGGGCTGATGCCGCGATAGATGAGCGCACTGTCCACGCCGAAGCCCCGGAAGATCTGCGGCATCTGACTGGGCTGGCCCCAGTTGTTCGGAGAGTACCCGGCGGTCATGCACCGGGCGCCGAGCGACTCGGCCACCTGCCGCGCCCGCAGGAAGTTCCGGACCAGGGCCTCGCCGCCGACGTTCATCGAGTCGGGCAGCGTGTACCACGGCCCGATGAGCAGCCGCCGGTCTCGCAGCATCCGCTGCACCTGCTCGCGCCGTTCCGGCCGGGCCTCCAGGTAGTCCTCCACCAGGATCACGTGTGCGTCCAACGTGAACGAGGACACCCGCGGGTCGGCCTCCATGAGGTCGAGCGTGGTGTCCATCATCTCGACCAGGTGGCGACGGGTGATCTCGAACGTCTCGCGGAACTCGCGGTCCCAGTGCGTGTTGAAGACAACGTGGATTTCGCGAATGTTGTGCATGGTGGCGGTTCGCCCTACACGGCCAGTTCCACGGTGGCGATCTTCTTCGGGCCGATCCGGAACGAAACGGAGGATCCGTTCACCGTCACACCGGCACCGCCCAGGGGGTTTTCCTCCAGGGTCAGCAGCCGGGCCGCCTTCACCGCGCGGAACAGCGTCAAGGTTGCGTCCTGGGCTCCGTCCGACGGGTTGAACAGACGAACGATCAAGGCATCGCCCTGCTCCGCCTTCTTGACGCCGGAAAGCTCGACCGTGCCCGGCTTGACGGCCAGGAACGATCGTACCCGCGGCTCTTTGCCCGCGTGCCTGCCGGCCTGAACGATCAACAGCGGCACGTTGACCCGCTCGGCCTCCTCCACCACTCGGCCCTTCCACTCCAACACGTGCGGCACGATCGAATAGGCAATCTCGTGCCTGCCGAGTGCCTGGCTCAGTTCCTGGTCCGGCCGGTGCTCCCAGCGGTACGACACCGTGCACATGTTCACCTCGAATGCCCGCACCAGGCTCAGAGCGATGGCCCGGTCCGCGTCCTCCGTGGCCTGGTAGCCCCGCACGCCGGCATGCACGACCGCCAGTCCGTCTTTGTCGTCCGCCACGTGCACGAACCGCAGCGTGGGATGGCTGGGCGCAATCGTCTGGGAGAACGAGTGCGCCTCGTCACGATGGATGCCGCGCGACACCACGTCAAAGGCCGTATCCGACGACGAAACGGTCGCGTCACAGCCCGTGGGGAACAGGACCTGGAGCAGATGGTGCTTCGCCCGGTTGTCGATCACCGTTCGTACGTCCACCGCCCGCCCCATCCGGGTGAGCGAGACGTACGAGGCGATGGGCAGTTCCACCGTCTCCGCGCTGCGCCGCGTGAACGAATAATCGTCATTGGCCACCATGCACGCGGGCACGCACAGCACCTGCTCGACCTTCAGGGTCGCCCGCAGCGGGCTGTCGTGCACGACGCTCACCCGCAGGCGATCTCCCGTGCTCACCACGACCGAGTCTTTCGTCGGCGGCACGCTGGTCCAGGCGTGCCCGGCGTCGCCGCGGTCACGAAGGCGGTTCAGCCCGGCGTACGATCGGCCGCTCAGCTTTTCCGTGACGGTCAGCGTGCCGTCGGCGGCAACCGTCACCTTCAGATGCTCATTCTCCATGCCGGCCGGGCCGGTCAGCAGCGATCGGCAGTGTCCCCGCCGCCGGGCCTTCCGCACGATCAGCGTGCGATACCCCAGGGCCGGCACGTCCGCCGCGGCCAGGTCGACGTCCACGTGCGTGCAGTAGAAGGACGTGGGGGCATCGTACAGGTCGCGGATGACGCGCTCCCCGTTCGGTCGCCATCGGGTGATGGCGAACTCCACCGGCTCGCCCGTCTGGCCGTCCACGATCTCGAACCCCTCGTATCCGAACGTGTGGGGAAGGTCGATGGTCGCCTGCACGATTTCCGACCGCGGCCACGTCGAGGGATTGAACACGACCAGCGGAATCTCCGTGTCGTCCAGCCCGCCCAGGTCGATGGCCCGGATCAGGTCGGCCAGGGCGAACTGGGTCAGCCCCTCGCTGATGCGAATCACCTGGTCCAGCCGGTGCATCAGGTCCTCTTGCAGGGCGTCCACGCCGGCTCCGGCGATGGTGTCATGTGGATGACACTTGCACAGTTCCTTCCAGGCCAGGTCCAGCAGCGTTTGCGGGTAGGGCTCCCCTTGCAGCCAAGCCAGGGCGGCCAGGGGCTCCGCATAGCGTTGCAGGCGCACCTCCGCAACCGCGTTTTTGCGTTTCTGGGCCGGCCGGGAGAGAATGACGTCACCCAGCATGGTGGTATCCGGCGCCGGTGCACCCGCGTCGCGCCGCTCGCCGTGGACGGTCGGAAGCTCGACATGCTCCCGCTCCACCTCCGCCCGGAAGGCCTTCACGTAGTCGGGCAGGTTGGAGTGGAAGATGCGCCAGTTCTCCGGGAGGACGGCCTGGGCCTGCTGCACCACCTTGTGGTCCAGCAGGGTCGGCATGGACGTGTCCATGCCGTTCATGAACGAGATGACGGAGCCCGGGAAGACCTTCGTATTGTCCTCCAGCAGGGCCACGATCAGGTCCCGCACCCGTTCCACCGAGGCGTCGGTCCGGGAGTCGGCCAGGACGGCGTGCTCGCGTGCCCGCTCTTGGTCGCACAGGTGAATGAGATCGGAAGAGCGTCGTGTAGGGAAAGAGTGTAGGATAGGGTGT
>CAZBFW010000643.1:0-2975 GCA_964491135.1 uncultured Phycisphaeraceae bacterium
CTGGGCCCGAGAATCGTGTTCGCCACCAGATTGTTCAACCGGTTCGGATCGGCGGCCAGGTCGTACCATTGGACGATCTGCCCACCCCCGAACCCCAACTCAAACCGACCGGCCGCGCCGACGGACCACCGACGACCCCGTCGGCGGACAAACATCTCGCCGTCCGGTCCGTCGCTGCGACCGAACAGGTCCGCCGTGTTGTTCGCGAGAATGACGTCGTCCAGCACCCACTCGACCGGTCCGGTCGCCGATGGTGCCGACCAGCGAATCTCGGTGATGTCGTCCAGCGGCAGGTGTTCGGCCACCTCCCCGAGGTCCAGCCGCACGAGGTTCCAGCCCGCCCGCAGGGGCAGCAGGGCCTGCACGACACCTTGCCGCCCATCACTTTCCGCCACGATTCCGACCTCGACGTCCAGGCCGCCCGACGGCGCCTGGATTTGCATGATCAGCAGGTCGTATTCCCGCCAGTCGCGCTTGAGGTACCAGTGCGTGACGTTCGCATTGCTGGCCACCAGAACGTCCTTGGGCCCGCCCAGGCTGACGATCAGTCCGGACCGTCCGGTCGGCTCCCAACCGCGATCCGGGTCTGCACGAAGGCTTCCCTGACGCGATGGGGTTGCCAGCCGGAATAACTCGGCGTGGTTCTCTCGCTCGAAGTCGGCAATGACCGCAAACCGACCCGACGACAAATCCGGGTAGCTGGATCGCAGCCGGTCTGCGTGCGCCGCCGGATCCCAATCCCGAGGTGCCGGGGACACGCATGCCAGACCCGGCCACAGGACAACGGACAGAACCACGGCCCCCCATCGACGGACCGTGGGCCGATTCACGTATCGCTGGATGGAACACCGACCGGGTAGGAACAACACGACAGGGTTCCGAGGCGATCCACGCTACGTCCCGAGCCCGCCTGCCAACCGCGATCCCGGGAGGACGCGCAAACCCACTCCAACTGCCCGGGACTGGAGTCGAACCAGCACGCCCTTACGGGCACATGGCCCTCAACCATGCGCGTCTGCCAATTCCGCCACCCGGGCATCGGCTTGCCGGAAGACTGGACTGGGCCGCGGGAGATTCGGGAGAACCCGCCCGACAACCGCAGCCCATCCGACAGTTTCCCACATTCCTGCGGGCGAGCAGCATACTGCCCACTTCCCCATTAGGCAAGCAAACGGGTCCTGTCGGTGCCATCCCCGTACACGCGGCGTCTCGCTCCTGGCGCAAACGCCGCAATCACACGTTCTTGGGGTCAATGAGGCACCTTCAAACTGCCGATACAGCAGCAAACCGGCCATCGCCCCCGGGGTGGTGGCCTCCTTGATGGTCCGATAGGTCAGGGCTACAATCCGGTGCGGCTGCTGAACGTGGGTTACCATTCGTGACAGTTCGGCCGGGGCGGGCCCCGTCTGCTACGCTGGCACCACCGAAAGGGGTGAATCCCGGTGGTCCCGGTGGGGTCGTCGATCGTTCCGCGGCCCACTCGGATCGGTCCCGCAGCAGGCAACCATCGCCGTCAACCGTGAAGGACGGCTAACGGAGGAAATCGGGCATGTTTGAGCGATTCACCGATCGTGCTCGCAAGGTCATGGCGCTGGCCAACCAGGAGGCCCAGCGATTCAACCACGAGTACATCGGCACTGAACACATTCTGCTGGGACTGGTCAAGGAGGGCTCCGGCGTCGGGGCCAACGTGCTCAAGAATCTCGAGGTCGACCTCCGCAAGGTGCGCCTGGAGGTCGAGAAGCTCGTCAAGAGCGGGCCCGACATGGTCACCATGGGCAAGCTGCCCCAGACCCCCCGCGCCAAGAAGGTGATCGAATACGCCATCGAAGAGGCACGGCAACTCAATCACAACTACGTCGGCACTGAGCACCTGTTGCTCGGTCTCCTCCGCGAGCAGGATGGCGTGGCCGCCCAGGTGCTCATGAACCTCGGTCTGAAGCTGGAAGAGGTCCGCGAGGAAGTGCTCAACCTGCTCGGGGCCGGCGCGGAAACGGAGGAGAACCCCTCCGCCATGCCGTCGGCCCCGGAGGGCAAGCGCGGCAAGAGCCGAACGCCGGCTTTGGACTCCTTTGGGCGCGATCTGACGGACCTGGCCCGCGAGGGCAAGCTCGACCCGGTCATCGGCCGGATGAACGAGATCGAACGGATCATCCAGATTCTCTGCCGTCGGCAGAAGAACAACCCGGTGCTGCTGGGCGAGGCCGGCGTCGGCAAGACGGCCATCGTGGAGGGCCTGGCCCAGAAGATCGTTCAGAACGACGTGCCCGAGTTGCTGGCCGACCGGCGGATCGTGGTGCTGGACCTGGCCATGATGGTGGCCGGCACCAAGTACCGCGGGCAGTTCGAGGAGCGAATCAAGGCGGTGATGAACGAGGTGCGCCGGGCCCGGAACGTCATCCTGTTCATCGACGAGCTGCACACCCTGGTCGGGGCCGGCGGTGCGGAGGGGGCCATTGACGCGTCCAACGTGCTCAAGCCCGCCCTCAGCCGCGGGGAAATCCAGTGCATCGGGGCCACCACGCTGGACGAGTATCGCAAGTACATCGAAAAGGACGGGGCGCTGGATCGCCGCTTCCAGCAGGTGCTGGTGGACCCGCCCAGCTCCCGGGAAACGGTCGACATCCTCAAGGGCCTGCGCGATCGGTACGAAGCGCACCATCGCGTGCGGATCACCGACGACGCCCTGGCCCAGGCCGTGGAGCTGTCCGACCGCTACATCTCCGGCCGCGTGCAGCCGGACAAGGCCATTGACGTCATCGACGAGGCCGGGGCCCGGGTCCGCCTGCGCACGATGACCAAGCCGCCGAATCTGAGCCAGTTGGAGAAGGACGTGGAGCGGCTGACCGGGGAGAAGGACGAGGCCGTCCGCAACGCCGACTACGAGCGGGCCGCCCAGCTCCGCGACCAGGCTGAATCCCTGAAGATCAAGAAGCAGGAGATGAAGCGCGAGTGGCGGGAGCGCTGCGAAGAGG
>CAZBFW010000644.1:0-2972 GCA_964491135.1 uncultured Phycisphaeraceae bacterium
CGCAGGGCCGGATTGCGGATGTCCGCCCGTGACCGGATCTCGACATGGCGCTTCGCCTTGGCCTTGCCCTTCAGCAGGTGCTCCGGATCGGGCAGAAACGCCCCGTGCAGAAAAGCGAGCTGCAGTTCGTCCCCCTTCCAGCCGATCGCGCATACGTTCCCGCCGATCGAGCCGTATGGAAAACCAGGCTTGAAGTAGAACAGCGAGTGGAACCGGATGCCCTCGCAAACGCCGGGCGCGGTCTTTCGGATCAGCTCGCGCAGCTCCAGCACCAGGTCACAGAACTCCGCCGGACACTCTTCGAGAAAGCCCGCCAGCTCCGGCCCATCCATCCACTCTGGTTCCATCGAATCGCGCCCTCCATGCGCATGAACGGCCGGACCGGCTCAGGCCCAGCACAAGCCGTGTCGAAGCCAGACGGCCGCCACAAAGACCACCGTCGTGACGGCTGCCCAGCCGAGGATCGCGGACACGGTCAACGCGCGAGCGGATGGCCGGACGACGCACGGCCGAAACCGAATCCAGTACAGGGATACGGCAGCGCTCATGTGGAGCCCTGCACCGACGACGCTGGGCAGCGCGCCGATGCCCGGGATCGACCCATTCCAATCGAACGCGAACCACAGCCCGCCCGGCAACGCGCCAAACACGAGCAGCAGTAACGCCAGTCGCCAGACCCCGCGCAGTTGCCCGTCCTCAGCGATCCACCGCTCCGTGATTTGAAACAGCAGGGCCGTCATCGTCCAGATGCTGGCCACCATCAGCAGCCCTGATACGATCAAGATCGCGGGTCGCCATGCCGGCGAGGACGCGAGGGCCAGAAATTCGGCGATGTCGCCTTCGTTTCCCGGCCGCACCGCGTTCCAGAATGCATAGGCCGGCCCTTCCAGAAGGCAGTTGAACGCCAGGATCAGCAGGGGCAGGGCCAGGGCCGGCTGGCCCCGCCAGCGAAGCCCGCTCGACAGCAGTAGGATTCCCACGATGCTCGTGCTGACCACGCCGCCCAGCAGAATGGCCATCCAGGTCCAGTCCGGCTCCCGTGGGGGAAAGGTCAGAAATGCCCGGCCGTGCGAGTCGAAATCGATGAGCACCCCCCGAAACGTCCCTCCCAGCGCTTCGGCCGTCAGCCCGTGCCCGACGACCTCATGGACGGCCACCGCAGCAAACACGCCCAAGCCGGCGTATGGCAGAAACAGCACCGCCACGCCTAATGCCCGTCGTAGCGGATGCCACGGGCGCGATTGGCTCATCGCGTTTGCCGCCAGAATGGGTGAATGCCCGATCATCGGTTGCGAAGCCTAACCGGCGCGGGCAGTCAGGGCAATCGGATGCCACGACTTGGAGATGAGTCTGTGACGCTTCTTGTCGGAGTGTAACCTTTACGCGAGCGACTGTCGTGCATATGCTTGGAATGCCAGACCCTATCGGAGATGCTTCCATGCTCGACCGGCTTCTGAATCGATCGCTGGACGTGTCCGTTCCTCGCGGAGGTGCGCGCGATTTTGAGTGTACGTTGTCCACGGATCGTCCGCTCATATCCCGAAAGGAGTGCAGGCGGTTGCTGGCGGCCATCCTGGCGCAGGCAATGCAGGACAAGATGGGCGTTGTCCGGTTGCGCATGACGGCGGACGGCTCGGCGCTTTCCATGCAATACTGTGGGCCGGCCGACTCCGACCAACCTCAATGGTGGGACATGGTTCCTCCACCGGCGTGCGTGTATCCGCAGATACTCCAGGCCCTGATTGAGCTGGCTGACATGCGGCCGGCGATGCCGCTGAGCGGTCACGTTCCCGCGCGCAGAGATGGGCGGCCGGTCCGCATCGACTTTGAGTTGCGCGATGGGCACGAACTGACCCTGACGTGGGACCGGCCGGCCGAAACCTGACTGTGGGCGTCAGGACCGGCTCGCGATGCGGGTGTTGCTTCATCTCCGGCTCACGGACATCATCATGGCCATGGCCGAGCCGCCCCGCTATCTCTGCCCCCGTTGCGGATACAACCTGCGCATGGTGGAGGGCGAGGTCTGCCCGGAGTGCGGGTTCTTCATCGGCCCGGCCCGCGTTCAGCATCGCGGAGCGATTCGGTACTGGCGATACCTGCGCTGGGAGCGCCGATGGGACATCCTGGTGATCGTGCTCTGGTTCGTGGCCCTGGTGCTGAGCTACTGGGTGATCTCGCTCTCACCCGAGCTGGGTGTGAAGGTCATTACGGTCATCGCGGGCGCCGGCATCGTCGGCCTGGGCCACTACCTTCAGTTTCGTCACAATCGCAAGTCCCGGGGATGACACGTCGGACGGCCGGCCGCCGCATTCCTCAACACAGCCGAATCCCGCAATGGGCGCAGAACCGGGCGTGCGTCGGATTCACCTCGTGGCACCGCGGACAAACCCGCTCCGTGCCCAGGTCATCCGTCGGCTTCGTGAGCTCTCCCACGCCGAACACTGCGCGCAGCAGCATGACCACCGCCATCAGGCCGGCGACAACCAGCAGCAGTTCCAGCAACGGCATGGGCATCGGCATGAAAACCTCACCTCGCGGTCACGTCCCACCTCATTGTAGGCTCGACCAGGCGAAGGCTGTATCCCTGCGCCGGCTTCCATCTGTTCAGTTTCACTTCATGGATAAACGGGAGTCTGCGGCGGGCCTTCCCGTTGCCGGATTACCGTCCATCCGACACGGAGGCGGCGTCCAGGTCGGTGCCCTCGTGCGCATGTCCCGAACCGTTGCCGTGGCCGTTCCCGTTCTCATTCGCAATGCTCGACAATACCGGACTGTCGATCGAGCCTACCGATGGCCGGACCGCGACCATCCGCAGCGAAATGAGCCGCGGGGTGGGCTTCATGTCGGAGACTCGCGTCAGCGGGAGCAGAGTGAACAGCCGCCCGACGGCCGACACCAGGAAGATCACGAAATACGGGTTGCCGCCGGCCAGGAAAGCCTTGAGCAGGGCGCCGCCGATCAGGGCCCCGCCC
>CAZBFW010000645.1:0-2969 GCA_964491135.1 uncultured Phycisphaeraceae bacterium
GTGCATGCGGCGCCTTCCAGGGTCTTGTGGCCAAAGAGGTTATGGGACCCCGCCCGATCTGCGCAGGAAGAAGGCTCGCCCGCCTCCTGCGAAGCGGGCGAGCCCTGTTGTGCACGGGATGCCTGCAGGAACGGCTGCTTCGGGGATGTTGAGCAACCGCTCCGCGAGGCGCACGCGTTCCTAGAACAACTCCTGGAACGCCCCGAAATCGGCGGCGTCCACGTCGTCGTCCAGGTCAAAGTCGAAGGCCTCCAGACAGACGTTGCCGCACTCCTCCTGACCCGGCTGAGGCGGCAGGGCCGGCCCGCCGAGGCAGTCCTCGAACGCGATGTAATCGTTCAGGTCGACGTTGCCGTCCGCATTCCAGTCGCCTTTCGCCGCAGCCGGACGAGGCACCAGCACCCGAACGTTGTCATACACGATGAAGTTGTCGGCGGCCGGATTGGCGATGGACGTGTAGATGTCCATGTAGCCAAGCATGATGTTGCCGGAGGCGTAGGTCGCATCGGCGTGCGCGGCGAGCTTGGTGCCGTTGAGGCGCCATTCCGTCACGCCGTTGGTCCGGCTGATCTCCACGTCCACCCACTGCTTGCCCGGCGCGCCGGCCGTCTCAAACGGCGGCGTCGGGAACAACGCCTGGTAGAAGGCGTTCCAGTGGTTCAGGGCATCGTACGTGCCATCATGCGTGGCCGTATAGATGCCGGTAGCCACAGCCTGGAACGTGGGCCCGATGTAAGCCCGATAGTCCTGGGCCGCGCCGCCCTCGCCAGTCGTGGTGAACCAGTACCCGTCACTCGATGCGTTGTTCGGCCAGACGACCTGGGATCCTGAGTGGTTCAAACCAGCCGTGAAGTTCTCCGTCGAACCGGTCCCGCCGCCCGATCCACCGTTGTAGTTCATCCACATGTCGAACTTCAGCGCGTAGTCGCCGCTGAACGACTGACCGATCGGGAACACGCTGACGGCCTCGGTAGCGGGCGTGGCGTCGTTGTTGTTCACGTCGAAGTACAGTCCGATGGTGCTTCCCCCGGCGGAGTTCGGCGCCGACGGGATGCCGCGCGTGCTGTAGTCATAAGCGAAGTTCGCGGTGTAGTCGGTGCCGCTTGTGAGCAATGTCCAGCCCGAGGCGGACGTCCCTGCGTCGAAGTCGTCTGCAAAGTCGACCAGGCACAGGGACCGCGCCGCGACCAGGCTGTTGGAGGCCGGCCCTTCCACCCCGCCAATGGTCTGCGTTGCATACACCGTGTTGCCCGCCGTCAGCAACGGCACGGGCACAGCCACCGTCGCCGCACCGCCCGGCACGGCGGTATGAGGCGTTCCGTCGACATAGACCGTCACCAGGGTCGCCAGGGGATGTATGCCCTGGACCGTCACGGACGTATCCCCGACGGCCACCGGACCGGGCAGCACGGGAGCCGGCACCGCCACTGTCACGGCGGCCGAGTCCGGACTCTCAACACCGCCGATGGTCTGGGTCGCCACGATGATCGCGCCATCCACCAGGGCGGTGGTCGACACGGCCACCGGGTCCGTGGCCGGATTCGCGACCGATCCCAGCAACTCGTAGTTGCTTTCCGAGATAAAGCGGTAGACCTGCACCTCTTCGGCCAGGCCCTCTGCGAGGTTGCTGACCTCCACGCTGGTCTGGCCGGGAACAAGAATGGCGGGCAGCGTCACGGAAGTCACGCCCACGACCAGCCCCGTGGACAGGCAGCTTTCGGTGCCGCCCACCGTCTGCGTGGCCGTGATTTCGTCACCGTCAATCAGTGACGGGACCGTCACGGTCGCCGTACCGCCGGTGAACGGACCGCTGTCCGTCCCGATAGGTGTGGCGCCTGCGTTGGCATATACCGCCACCTGGCTGGCCGTCTCGTCCACGTCCTCCAGTTCCAGCGTGGTGACGCCGGGGTACAACGGGCCGACGATGGAAGGTGAGACGACCGGGTTGGGCGGGCCGAAGGGCACAGGAGTCCCACCCAGCGTCGCCGAAATGTCATCGTACATCTCCGCGATGCCGTTGTTTGTATATCCGTTGCCCAGAATGACGTACCGGAAGCCGACTTCCTTGTTGACACGCGGCACACCGCCCTCATAGAGCGGCAGTCCGTTCGTGCCCAGGACTGGGTCTCCGTTCGCGTCATGGGGCACGTTGACCAGTTGATCGTCGATGTAGAAATTGACGACATCCGTCTTCACCTCGATCTGCATCTTGTGCCAGACACCGGGGACCCGATCCACGCCGGTGGCCGCGTAGTCGTAGCCGAAATAGTCGCTCGCGTAGCCCTCCAGGATCGGGTTCGGTGAGTTGGTTATGGCGGTGTACTGCGTGGTGTACGCTCCGGTCAGACCGTTCGTGAACGCGAAGCCCACCGCGCCGTACGTCTTGGTCAGCGAGGACGCCAGCTCAAAACGGGTCCGGGCGCTCGTGAGGTTCACGTCGTGCTTGAAGCGGTACGTCACCAGCAGCGGCTCGGCGTCCGTGCCGTTCACGGCACCCATGTCGTAGTACAACCGGGACTCGGTCGCCGCCACGGTCCCGTAGAAGGAAACCAGCATGTTGTCGCAACTGCTGGCGCTGCCCTTGCCAAGCAGGAACTTCCGCGTGTTGGCCGGGGTTTCCTGCTGCCAAATTTCCTCCAGCTCGGCCTGGTCGACGTATCCGTCGAAGTTGTCCGCCAGGGCCGTGCCGGGCCCGTACACCGTCACCGGTGAGGACAGTTCGCTCCACAGGCCGTTCGCCTGCTGACGAGCCGTCAGCACGTCGCCCACCTGCAGCGTCAGCCCGCTGAACGTCGCCACGAACGAACTCGGAACGGCCGTGCCCAACGAACCACCGTTGAGATACAGCTCCGCCAGCGTCGCATTCTGCGCCGGAACCGCGCCTTCCAGGCAGTTCACCTTCACCTGCGTGTCAGTGCTGAACACCGGTCCCTGGATCGACGGGGGCGGCGTCGGGTCCGCCTCCGGCG
>CAZBFW010000646.1:0-2968 GCA_964491135.1 uncultured Phycisphaeraceae bacterium
CCATCTGAAGATGGGGGCACTGGCCGGTCGGCTGAAGCCGACCCAAGAGCAACCCAACCGGAACAACTCCGAGGGCGGCCGATTGGCTCCTCTGCCCCTGCCGGGGCAGGTAGGTTTTTTGGGGGGGATCGGCGATCCACGGGCTGCGCTGCGTAGGGCTGCGCCCTGCTCCACTCTGCCCGCGGCTACGATCCGCCGCCCCCGTTGGGGGCGGAATAAGCGGGGCCGAACGGGACATCTGATACTCACATCTGCGCAAAGGGCGGGGCGGCTTGCGAGGGATGAAGGGGTGGCGAGCGAGATCGGTTCGACGGGAGTGATGGACAGGCCATCTGTGAATGTGCGGGAAGCACTGCTCAAGAGCAGTGGCACGCGGTGGCACTGAGCGCGGAACCCCGTTGAAACGGGGTGCCGGGCAGAAGGGGGGTGTGCGTGGTGCACGCGTTTCGCCAATCCGGGCGTTGCACCCACGACTTTTCTCCCGTCCTGCACCGGATGTGTCATTCCCCTCCCGTAAACGCCGCCTGGAATGCGGCGAAGTCGGCCAGATCCACGTCGTCGTCCTGGTCCGCGTCCGCCCGCGCGCACTCGGCGGCGCTGGCGTGCGGGGGAGTGGGCTGGCCGGGGCCGGCCAGGCAGCGCAGGAAGCGCACCGCGTCGTAGACCCCGACGAGGCCGTTGTGGTTGAGGTCGCCGGGGATTCCCGGCACGAGCGGTTCGCCGCCGCCCAGGAAGCAGACGTCGTCGATCTCGATGTTGCCCACGCTGGAGTCGACACCCAGCAGTTCGAAGAACTGGCTGACCTCCAGCAGGTTCACCCCGCCGAACACGGACATGGGGATCTCGATGACGTGCCACTGCCCGTCGCGGGCGAACCCGTACGGATCCTGCCCGTTGCGGAAGGTGATCCAGTGCTGCCCGACGTTGTCCGCGTTGCCGCTCTTGAGGCCGATCTGGAAGACCTGGGTGGAGGTGCTCTTGAGGGCGCACCGCAGCCGGCTTGAAGGCAGGCGAAACGCGCTGAGGTTGTGCTTGAGCCGCGGCATGAAGGCCGCTCCGAACCAGTTGAGCCCGGTGGCCGTGCTCAGGGCCATGCTTTCCGTGCCCTCATACGGCGTTTGCGGCAGGGGGACCATGGTGTTTTCCCAGATCCAGAAGTCCTGGTCGACGCCGAGCACGGCCGCACCGGCGGTCTGGTGTGCGGCGGTTTCGGTGAAGATGCCGAAGTTGCCGTTTGCGGGGGCCGGGGCCGGCGGGCCGGGCGACCAGTAGACGTTGTCCACGTCGATGGTGAATGCGGAGGCGGGCCCGATGCCGCGGAGCATGAACACCTGTCGAATGGTGGCGTAGTCGATGTTGCCGAAGCGGGTCAAAGGAATCACGACCTCGTGCCACTGCCCGTCTCTCACCAGGCCGAACTGCTCCCCTCCGTTGACCAGATTCAGCCAGCTCTCACCGGCGGCCGAACTGGCCACGCCGATGCCCAGCGTCATGGTGTTGGTGGTCTTCATGTGCAGATGGAGGAAGCCGTCGGAGTAGTTCCGCATGTTGCGGTTGGTGCGGCAGGCGACGCCGAGTCCGAACCAGTCGCCGGGAGTTACGCTGAATCGCCAGGCGCTGGCGCCCTCATAGGCGGGGGCGGTGCCGATGGTCACGTTGTGCCAGGCGAAGAGGTCGGCGTCCACGTCGTACTGCACGGCGTTTTCGACGGGCGTCGTCTCGGTGAAGACGCCGAAGTCGCCGATCTCCTCCAGGTCCACCCCGTGGGTCAGCTCGGTGTAGCCGTTGTCGTACAGGCGGACCCAATCCACGTGCATACGGGCCGGGAAGGGCGCGGTGATGAGGTTCGGGTCGGTGATGTCGACAAAGTTGATTCCTCCGACGGCAAGGTTCAGCACGATGAAGAAGGGCCGGTGGAATTCCTCCAGCGAGTTTTCCTCGATCGTGGAGATGTCCATGGTCCAGAACGGAGTGCCGTCGACGGAGGCGGTGAGCAGTTGCGGCGTCCAGTCCATGGTGTAGACGTGGAAGTCCGCGTTCAGGTCCACAGGCGCGTTGTAGTTGTTCCCGTAGCCGGCGTACGCGCCGTTGTAGTCCCAGTGTGCCGCGGCGAAGACGCGCCGGTTGACCACGCCGGCCGCAATCGCGTCGTGGTGACCCATTTCGAGGATGTCGATCTCGCCGCACTTGGGCCAGGCCGACTGCCCGATGTTGTCGCCCAGCAGCCAGAAGGCCGGCCACAGGCCGTTCGCGAGGTCGGGCACCCGGATGCGGGCTTCGATGCGTCCATAGCGGAAGGCGAGCCGGCCGTGCGTCTTGAGTCGAGCGGAGGTGAACTGCTTGCCGAGGAAGGCCTCGCGCCGGGCCTCGATCACGAGCAGGCCGTCTTCGATACGGACGTTCTCCGGGCGGTCGGTGTAGTACTGCAGTTCCTGGTTGCCGAATCCCCCTCCGCCGCCGTCAAAGGTCCACGTGCCGCGGTCCACGGCGGCGCCGTTGAACTCGTCGGACCAGATGAGCGTCTGCGCAGAGGCCGCGCCCGCGAGCACGGCCGGAATCAGGGCCGTTGTGAATCGTGCGATCGTTTGCATGTTTCCCATCCGTAAAGAAGGACCCAGCGGAACCAAAACCGACGGATCGTGCGACGCTTATTCTGCGCCGGCCGCGAATTCCGTTCTTCACTCCCTATCGCGCTGCAGCACTCTTCTGCATGAACCGGAACGAGCGATTCGAAGAAGTCTGGTGGCGCCTCCTCAACCCACGGTGTCCACGCCGGTCGCTGAGGCAATCGTACTCGATGGCGAGCGCATCTCCAAAAAGAGGGGCTGCACCTCGCGTTTCTGCGCGTATTTGGGGCTGCAACTGTTTCACGTGCCGGCAGAGCACGCGACCACGGCGCCCGTGTCGGCGCTCGGCGCGAGAACCGGTTGCGCACCCTGCGCGGCTTCGTTGCGCAGCCCGCGTTTGT
>CAZBFW010000647.1:0-2964 GCA_964491135.1 uncultured Phycisphaeraceae bacterium
GCGATAATGAGCGGTGACTGGAGTTCAGACGTGTGCTCTTCCGATCTGTGTGGCCAGGCACACTTGCTGACGTTCTGGGATGAGTTGGACGGCGCCCAGCGGGAAGCCCTGCTGGACGATCTGAAACGGGTGGATTTCGAGCAGGTGGCCTGCCTGATCCCCACGCACGTTCTGGCGGCGCCGGAGGCGGCCGCGCAGCACCACATCGAGCCGCCGGACGTGCTGCGGGTGGAGCCCGGATCGCCGGAACACCGGGAGGCCGCTGCAGCCGGGGCAGAGATGGTCGCGGCGGGGCAGGTGGCGGCGCTCGTTGTGGCGGGTGGGCAAGGCACCCGACTGGGGTATGATGGCCCCAAGGGGATGTTCCCGATCTCGCCCGTGAAGAACAAGAGCCTGTTTCAGCTCTTCGCGGAGTCCATCCAATCGGCCCAGCGGCGCTACGGCGGCACGGTGCCCTGGTACGTCATGACCAGCGACCTGAACGACGCGCCGACGCGCGAGTACTTCGCGGCCAACAACCATTTCGGGCTGCGCCCGGAGAACGTGATCTTCTTCACCCAGGGGATGATGCCGGCATTGGGAACGGACGGGCGCATCTTGCTGGATCAGAAGCATCGCGTGGCGATGTCGCCGGACGGGCACGGCGGGACGCTGCGGGCGCTGGCCACCACCGGCGTGCTGCACGACATGGCCCGGCGGGGGATTGAGGCCATCAGCTATTTCCAGGTGGACAACCCGCTCATCCGGCCGGTTGACCCGGTGTTCCTGGGTGTGCATCGCAAGACGGGGTCGCAACTGTCGAGCATCACGGTGACGAAGGCGGACGATTTGGAGAAGGTCGGCAACTTCGCCCGGGTGGGCGGGCGGACGTGCGTGATCGAGTACTCCGACCTGCCGGAGGAACTGGCCCGCGCCAGGAACGCGGACGGGTCGCGCCGCCTGAATTACGGAAGCATCGCCATCCACGTTTTCGCGCGGTCCTTTGTGGAGCAGTTGACGGAGAACATCCACGCGATGAAGCTGCCGTGGCATCGGGCGCTCAAGAAGGTCCCGTACGTCAATCTGGAATCGGGCGAGCGGATGGAGCCGGCGGGGCCCAACGCCGTGAAACTCGAAATGTTCGTGTTTGACGCGCTGCCCCTGGCGGATCGAACGCTGATTCTGGAGGCCCGGCGGGCCGAGGTGTTCAGCCCGGTCAAGAACGCGACCGGCGTGGACAGCGCGGAGAGCGCCCGCCGGGATCTGACGGCTCGGGCGGCGGGCTGGCTTCGGTCGTGCGGCGTGAAGGTGCCGCTGCGGCCCGACGGGCAGGTGGACGCAACGCTCGAGATCAGTCCCCTGTATGCGCTGGATCGCGCGGAGCTGGCGGAACGGCTCACGGAGAAGCCGATCATCCGGCCTCGCGACGCACTCTATCTCGAATAGTCGATCGGTCATGTCCCACTGGCCCTGGACCATCCTGGTGGCGGCGACGGAAGTGGCCGCTTTCGTGGCCATTCTGTCCATTCTGCGTCGTCCGCGCGAGCCGCGGGCCATGCTGGCCTGGATTCTGGCCCTGCTGTTGATGCCCGGGGTGGGGCTGGTCCTGTTTCTGCTGATCGGCGAGCGGCGGATGCTGCGGCACCAGCGCCGCCGCCGGCGCCGGCGAAAGCCGTTGACCGCGCCGCTGACCCGCAAGGCCGAAGCCCTGCAATCCCGCGAGTTGATCGAATCGCGGCAGGCGCCGGCTACCGGCGTGCGGCAGCTCATGGCGCTGGCGGAGCATCTGGGGTCTTTCCCGGCCACCTCCAAGAATGAGGTGACGGTGTTTCACGACGCCGAGAAGACCTTCCTGGCCCTGCAGTTGGCCATCGAGGCGGCCGAATCCCACGTGCACCTGGAGTACTACATCTTCCAGCCGGACGAGACGGGGACGGCCGTCGCGGACCTCCTGATCGCCAAGGCGCGGCAGGGGGTTGCCTGCCGGCTGCTGCTGGATTTCATCGGCTGCTGGCGCTTGTCTCGGAGGTTCGTGCGACGGTTGCGGAAGGCCGGCGTGCAGGTGGCGTTTGCGATGCCGGTGCTGCCGTGGCGGGGTCGCTGGCGTGTGAACTTCCGCAACCACCGCAAGATCGCGGTGATCGATGGCCGGGTGGGGTTCACGGGCAGTCAGAACATCGGGGATGAATACCGCGGGCGACGGGCCCGGATCAGCCCGTGGCGTGACACGCACCTGCGGATCGTGGGGCCGGGCGTGCATCATCTGCAGGAGGTTTTTGTCGAGGACTGGCACTACACGACCAAGGAAGACCTGGTGACGGACGAGTATTTTCCGATTCCGCCGGCGCAGGGCCTTCACACGGTGCAGGTGGTGCCGTCGGGGCCGGACCAGCCGATCCACGTGACGCATCACGTGGTGTTCGCGGCCATTCAGGCGGCGCGGTCGTCGATTCACGTGATCACGCCGTACTTCGTGCCGGATGCGGCGGTGGTGGTGGCGCTGCAGGCCGCGGCGTATCGAGGTGTGGAGGTGTGCCTGATCATCCCGACGCTGACGGACCAGCGGGTGGTTCTGTGGGCGGGGCGGAGCTTCTATGAACCGCTCTGCCGGGCGGGGGTGGAGATCTACGAGCATGACGAGACGATGCTGCATTCGAAGGTGATGATCGTGGATCGCGAGTGGGCAATGGTGGGCTCGGCGAACATGGACGAGCGGAGCTTCCGCATCAACTTCGAGGTGTCCACGATGCTGTACAGCATGGGTCTGGCGGAGGAGCTGTACGACGATCTCACGGCGCTGCGTGAGCGATCGCGCCGGATCCACGTGTCGGACCTGGAGGCGCGCTCGTTTGCGGAGTCCATCGGGGTAGGGCTGGCCCGGCTGGCCTCGCCGCTGTTGTGAAGGGGAAGAAAGGCACGGAGGTTTGTGGGACCGTCCCGGCGCGCCGGGATTCCAGCCGGTCTTTGGGGTGAGCGAAACGCCAG